>NZ_QAJD01000126.1:0-31343 GCF_003061465.1 Aeromonas sp. HMWF017 | reverse complement strand
GGTAATCAGGTAATCAGGTAATCAGGTAATCAGGTAATCAGGTAATCAGGTAATCAGGTAATCAGGTAATCAGGTAATCAGGTAATCAAATTATTGGCAGCACACACATAAATATACATCTACTACATTACATATTAATCATAGATATGACGCGCTAATATAGAGGCTTGCCCGCAATATTCACAGGCAAAATTTGAGATAAAAAATAAATATACGTTATTAATTATGCAGGCTAACTGTGATCCATCTCTCATGATTTTTAAGCCGATTGATTTCTCAAAGTGGAGTGTTATCATCTAGACATAGAGTAAAGGGCAAACCGATCGAAAGGTCGGGACGCAAAGCCACCGGT
The DNA here is from genome assembly GCF_003061465.1 of Aeromonas sp. HMWF017. Classification (NCBI taxonomy): domain Bacteria; kingdom Pseudomonadati; phylum Pseudomonadota; class Gammaproteobacteria; order Aeromonadales; family Aeromonadaceae; genus Aeromonas; species Aeromonas sp. HMWF017. The sequence continues at coordinate 30,991 of NZ_QAJD01000126.1, read as the reverse complement.
CTAAGGGTTTTGATACCTAAGACAGCGGAGCTGCCATCTGAGAAGAGTTATGTCATTGCCAATTTATGGTATTACTCTTTGATTGCGTTGCCCTTTTCGTACAACACCTGTGACGAAAAGGACATAGATATGAAAGCTCAACACACCGCCTCCAATTTAGTCCGCAAAACAGTTTTCTCTGCATTCACCGCCCTGCTGCTTGGTACCGCCTTGTTGCCATCCACTGCATCTGCTGCTGATGGCTCAGTGACATTTACTGGTGCTATCTACGAATCTCCATGTGATTTTTCTGATAGCAACGTGACCTGCTATTCAGGCATCAACAAGCAGACCATGCCTTTGGCTCACTTGCAGCAAGTCGGTCAAATCAGCTCAATTAGCAGCACGATCAACTACAGAGTGATCAATGCCAGCAACATGGCGATCGTGACCGTCAGCTATCTCTGATGATTCATCTGTAGTGACGCTGAAGTTGGCGCGAAACAGATGAGCTGGTGGTGTTGAAAGAAGCTCTTATCAGGTCGCCTGTGCTACCGATACAGGCGGCCAATATCTTTTCATCCCGCCTCCTCACAAACAAATAGCTGGCTTTGCTGATTGAGTCACAAGTCATCATGCGCCCAGATAATGTGGCTTAAGCCATAGGGACATCTCGCTTTTCCTGGTCATTTGCTGCATGTCTCGTGTTGGTGAAATGAGATCTGACACACACTTTACACAACGAACAACTTCCTCAATAAAGTCGCATGTGAGCCCTCACTACGGCAGCAGGAGTTCAGAAATCGCAAGCATATAAATCAACGACATCTCATTGATTTATATGTCATTTAAAAAACCATTGATATTCCTTTGAGTCCCTGTAAATTGCCTTGCGATTACTCGCAAGACAATACACAAACAAGAACAAAGGGATAAAAATGAACCGTTCAGGTACCGGGTGGCTGCTGCTGGCAGGCCCCCTGCTTTTGGCGACATCCTCGGCGCAAGCCAACTACTCCCTCAATGACTGGCGACAGTATCAGCTGACTGGCGAATCGAGCCGGCAACTGGCCGCGCGTATCACCGAGATCACCTACGAACTCAAGGCGCGCAGCAGCAATGCTCCTTACCAGCAGCTTAGGGTCTACCGTCGCTTCGACTGGCAGAGCAGCGATCTCGGTGCGCTGGCCGAACAGCAGTGTGGCGAGCCGCAGCTCAAGGTAGATGCGGGCTGGCAGATCCGCTTCGTGCGCTGTGAAGATCGGATTCCGGCGGGCAAGCTGATCCCCGCCAGCAGTTATGACTTCGGTTATGGCCTCAAGCAGGGTCGCTGGGAGCAGCTGGCGGGCACGCCGACCGCCCAGCGGCAGGATCGTCTGCCGCTGCCGCAAGCCATCATCCTGGGTCAGAGTGAAAGGGAACTGGATCGCTGCGAACTCAACGCGCAGGGCCGCTGCGCAGAGCCGGAGTGGCACTATCAGCCGCAGGATTGGCAGCAGTTGCAGGTACTTGAAGAGACACCCAGCGAGCGGGATGGCCGGTTGGAGCAGATCTTCTTCCGTCTGCAACCGGTGGCAGGCAGTCAGGCTGCCGCTCAGGTCAGCGAGATCCACGTCTGGCGCCGCTATCAGTGGCTGCTGGATCAGCTGCCTCAGCAGGAGTGTGATGAGCCGCAGGAGCGCAAGGAGGGGAGCAACACCATCCGCTATCGCATCTGCCGTCAGGTGATCCCCGCAGGCAGCGAGGTTCAGGTAACGTTGCAAGATAGCGGCTACCAATACCCGGTCGCCGGCGGCGAGTGGCAACCCCTGCCAGAGAGCAAAGAGTGGCAGGAGAGCCGGGTGCTCAATCGCCCCATCGTGCTGGCCAGCAAGGAGGAGCAGCTGGAGTGCCGCCGCGCCAACGGTCGTCTCTGCTCCGAGCCCGAGCAGCCCGACGTGGATCTGCTCGACAGCGATGCCGCCAAACTGGTGGCCGACGTGAGCGGCCAGAACAGTCCTGCCTGGCAGGCGGATTACGGCCACGATGACGCCAAGCTGATGGCGGTGGTGCGCGGGATGCGTGCCCTGCTGGCGGCCAACCAGCCGACCCATCCGGCAATGGACAAGCTGCTCTACTATGTGCGCGCCCACAACTACCACGGCGGCATTGGCAAGGAGAGTGATCAGGTCGCCCGGGCACTGGCCGGGGTTATGATTGATCTGCTCAACCACCCATTGCTGCTGGGAGCTGAACCACAGGATCAGGCTGGCACAGTGCTGGAAGCCTGGAGCGTAGCGGCGCAAGGACAACTTGGGCAAGCCGCCTTCCGCCAGAGTGCCGCCCCCATGCTGGCCCAGCTCAACCAGGCGTTCGGCTATGCGGTGCAACATGCGGCGCAGATCAATGGTCACAAACCCTGGGCCGATGGCCTCTTCGAGCTGCTCAATCTGGTCGATCAGAGCGCCTCTTACGGTCAGCATGCTGACTTCAGCGCAGCTGTGCTGCAACAGGAGGCGGCATTGCGCCAGAACCTGCTGCAACTGGGCCTGAGCGAGCTGGCCCTCTGGAAACAACGCGATGGCTCACGGGATCTGTTTATATTCAACAACATCCTCGATGCCCATAGCCGTCTCTACCAGATGATGCGCTACCTCCATCACACCAGCCCGGATAAGGCGATCGCCTATCGCCAACAACTGGATCGCGATGTCATCGCCATCATGCGCCAGCAGGGGCTGATCCCGGGTGGCCAGCATCCGGCCGCCATGCTGGAAGAGGTCTCCCTGACTCTCTCCAGCTACTACCTCACCTACACGGATCGCACCAGCGAAGCCTGTGTCAGCGGCGAGTTCGCCGGGCTTTGTACCCCGATCCGCATGGAAGATATTCTGCCGTTCGAGCACACCTGCTCACCCACCCTGCGTCTGCGCGCTCAGGATCTGACTCAGGCTCAGGCCGAAGGGATCTGCCGCGAGCTGGGTGATGAAGAGCAGCGCTTCCACCAGCAGATGGAGACTGGCTGGCAACCGGTGGCCGATGATCACAACGAAGCGCTGGAACTGGTGATCTTCAACTCCTCCGCCGACTGGGGCCGCTACGGCAGCGCGCTGTTTGGCGTCTCTACCGACAATGGCGGCATCTATATCGAGGGGGATCCGGCTCGCCCCGGCAATCAGGCCCGCTTCTTCGCCTATGAGGCAGAGTGGAAACGCCCCGCCTTCCAGGTGTGGAACCTGCGCCACGAGTACGTTCACTATCTCGACGGCCGATTCAACCAGTACGGCAGCTTCGGCCACTATCCGCTCAACCGCACTACCTGGTGGGCCGAGGGGATTGCAGAGTACATCGCCCACGGCCAGTGCTTTGCCCGGGGTCTGGATAACGTGGCAAACCGCCCCGCCAACCAGCGTCCGACACTGGCGGCTATCCTCCACCTTGACTACGACCAGGGTGGCGAGATGGTCTACTCCTGGTCCTATACCGTGCACCGCTTCCTCAACGATACCGGTCGCGGCGCCAGCTGGCTGGCGCTGGCACAGGCGCTGCGCAATCCGGATCGGCAGCAGGCGATGAGCGACTTCGAAGGGGAGCTGGACCGGCTGATCGCCAACGACAGCGACGCCTATCAGGCATGGCTCGGCCGGGATCTGCTGCCCTGGTGGCAAGCCAACAAGGAGTCAGACGCCTGCAAAGGCAACGACTCCGCCCACTGATAGACCTTCACCGACCAGAGGGGCTGCCACCGCAGCTCCTCGCTTTATCCTCCCGCTTTCCCGGCCTCTGCTGCGACAACCGCTGCCCGAATGAAGTGCCCGCCCGTTATCAAGCCTGACGCAAGCGGCCGAGTTGTAATAGAATGCCGATAGCCACTCCCAACTTCAGACCCTGACCGCACCGCGCATGAAGAAGTTTGCCAAGATCCTCCTCGCCTGCCTCGTTTTGCTGCTGGCCCTGATTGCCATGCTGCTGGGCTACAGCGAGTGGATCGTCTCGGATGCCCGTCACTACACCTACGATCAGGTGGACAAGGTGCCCTACAACCGGGTTGCGGTGGTGCTGGGTACCTCCAAATATCTCTCCGGTGGCGGCCCCAACCACTACTTCAAATACCGCATCAAGGCGGCGGCCGAGCTCTACAACAATGCCAAGGTGGACTTCATCATCGTCTCCGGTGACAACGCCACCGTGCAGTACAACGAGCCGCGCCAGATGCGCCGCGCCCTGATCAAGGCGGGCATCCCCGCCTCCGCCATCTATATGGATTTCGCAGGATTCCGCACCCTCGACTCAGTGGTTCGCGCCAAAGAGGTGTTCGGCCAGGAGCGCTTTACCGTGGTCTCCCAGGGCTTTCATAACGAGCGGGCCATTTTCATCGCCCGCCATTTCGGTATCGATGCGGTCGGCTTTAATGCCGAGGATCCCAGCGCCTATCAGGGGATCCGCACCCGGGTGCGGGAAGTCTTTGCCCGCCTGATGGGGCTGCTCGACCTCTATGTGCTGGACAAGGGACCCAAGTTCCTCGGGGCACCAGTCCCCATCGGCCTGCCTGTGCCTTGCCAGTCACTAAGTACCATCGGCAGCCTGCAACCCTGCCTCAAACAGCCCAAACCGGCGGTGGATGAGGCCAAGCAAGCGGCAGTATCTGCCGCGGTTGCCACCGAGTCAGCAACTTCGTCTGCCTCGGCAACGACTGATCCGGTCACTCCCGCCAAATCCGCGGCAGAAACCACCGCAGAGTCGCCCAGCGCGGCCTTGCCCACGATGCCGATGGCCCCTTCAGCCGCCAGCACAGCCGCACCATAAACAGATGACCCGCCAACTGGCGGGTCTTGTTATTACAGCGCAGGTTGTGGCGGTGAGCCTGCACACCCATACCCAGCGACAGGTCAGCCTCGCACCGCCTGATAGCGGCGGGCCACTTCGGCCCACTCCACCACCTGATAGAAGGCAGCGATATAGTCAGGACGCTTGTTCTGGTACTTGAGATAGTAGGCGTGCTCCCACACATCCAGCCCCAGGATCGGGGTATGGCCATGCATCAAGGGACTATCCTGGTTGGCACTGCTCTCCACCTGCAATCTGCCCGCCTTGTCCACCACCAGCCAGGCCCAGCCACTACCAAAGCGGCTCAGAGCCGCCTGAGTGAAAGCCTGCTTGAAGGCATCGAATCCCCCCAATTCCCGCTCGATGGCCAGAGCCAGCTCACCGCCCGGCTCACCGCCCCCCTGCGGGCTCATCACCAGCCAGAACAGGGAGTGGTTGGCATGGCCGCCGCCATGGTTGCGGACCGCTCCCTGCAGGGCGGTTGGCAGGGTGTCGAAGCGGCTCAGCAGCTCCTCTACCGGCAGTGCGGCCAGCTCGGGCGCCGTTTCCAGTGCGGCGTTGAGGTTATTGATATAAGTCTGGTGATGACGGCTATGGTGGATCTCCATGGTCAGGGCATCGATATGGGGTTCCAGTGCGTCGTAGGCATAGTTCAGGGCTGGCAGAGTATGGCTCATGATGACCTCTGTTCGGATTAATGGAGCCGGGATGAGGGCTCGCTCTGACACAGGCAGTGACCGAGCGAACACATGATCCCGGCGTGGCTGCCGTGGCGCTGTACGAACGTCAGCAACTCGGCACGAGTTGTGCGGGTATGGCGCAATGCAGCCTCTCGCAGGCGAGAGGAGCAAGCGGGGGAGTGACAGGTCGCCATCAGGCAGTCGTGCACATAGCAGAGCAGGTCGGCGGCGCGATCGGGCAAAGTCATGGCCACCAGCAGATCCGCCAGATTGTGGTGAGCCACAACCAGCGCCGCCACCGCCTCATCGGCGTCATGCCACTGCACCAATTGCTGACGAGCCAGCCAGAGCGCCTGCTGATAATGGGCCAACGCCTGATGATACTCGCCGCAGTCAAACAGCCGGTTACCCTCTCGAGTCTGCTGTTTCCAGTGACTCATGCTGCTGCCACCTTCGGTCGACTCGACCCACCCCTTCACCCAGGTTGCTGTCATATGCTTCACACCAACAAATGATAATAATTATCATTACATAAATCATATCCGGGAGACAAGGGGCGTCGGGATCTCAGCAAACAGCCAAAACAGCGCGGCCACTCCTTGGCAAGGAGTGGCCGCTTGAGGCAACCGGTCAGTGAATTCGACCGGCCAATGGCAAGTTAATGGCAGGTCAGATGTTGTTGGCTGGCGAAGGCGGGGCAATTCCCAGCAGCATGTGATCCATCATCCCCACCATGCGCCCTATCTCGGGCTTGGTGATGGTATCGTTGGCCCCCAGTTGTATCGCTTTCTGGCGGTTGTCATCGCTCATCAGGGAGGAGAACATCACGATGGGCATCTCCTTGTAGGAGGGGGTATCCCGCAGTCGCTTGAGCAGGTGCATGCCATCCATGCGCGGCATCTCCACATCGGTGATCACCGCGTTGACAAAGCCGGTCACCGGCATTCTCTCCTCCTGGGCCAGACGATCGAAATCCGTCATCATCTCCAGTCCCTCTCCCCCGTCCTTGGCCGTGATCACGTTGTAACCGGCGGTGCGCAGGGTGGTTTCGATCATCTTGCGGATAAAGGCCGAGTCATCCACCACCAGAATGGTTTTGCCCTGTCGCAGCGCCATCATGCGATCGTCGATGAGCACCTTGCGATCCTGGGTGACGTCGTACTTCTCCATGCTGAGCTCGGGGTTGATGTCGGCGATGATCTTCTCGAAGTCGAGGATCATGATGAGGTTGCCATCGCGCCTGACCACGGCCACCACGCAGTCGTTCTCCCCCGCCTCCAGAAACTGGCTAGGTGACTCCACATCCTCCCAGGAGACCCGGTGGATCCTGCTGACACTGTCGATCAGGAAGCCGTTGGCCATCTTGTTGAAGTCGGTGACAATCACCACCTTGTGGCTGGGGTCGGGGTTGGTCTTGATGCCGAGCCAACCCGCCAGATCCACCAGCGGGATGAGGCGATCCCGCAGGGAGAAGACCCCCACCATATGACGCTGGGCATTGGGGTAATCTGTGGTTTCCGGCACCCGGATCACCTCGCGTACCTTGGCGACGTTGATCCCGTAATAAGCGGTTTTTTCACGGCCGTCCGGTAGCTGCTTCTTGAGGTGAAACTCGATGATCTCAAGCTCGTTGGTGCCACTTTCGGTCAGGATAGATTTACGCTCTTCCCCATCTTTGGACATCATGGTGACTCTCATTCTGGTTGCGCGGGCAGCAGACCGCTGCGGTTTTCCCTCAGTATAGGAATGGAATTCACCCAACGGCTCGGATCTCGGCAAGATTGCAGCGTTAACCGCTTGATCCCGCAGGCTGGCGGGATCGTATCTGCCAATCAGGACAACATTGGCGGATGATGAAATCCATCATGTACTCACAAGGAGCCTGAGATGAGTGAAGGCATAGTCGTGATTGGCGCTTCTGGCGGTATCGGGGCGGCTCTGGTGACACACTGGTTGGCGGCGGGTGTCGGGCCAGTGATTGCCATCAGCCGTCAGCCCGCACCAGCAGGCGCCTCTTCGCCAGCCCTGCACTGGCTATGTTGTGATTACAGCGATGAGCAGATGGCAACTGCGGTAGCCCGCATCGCGGAGTTGGCACCGAAACCGCATCGGGTGGTGATCTGCAACGGCATCCTGCATCAGGGGGAGATCCAGCCGGAGAAGCGGCTCGAAGCAATCAATCTGGATGCCATGACCCGCCTCTACCAGACCAACGCCTTGCTGCCGCTGCGCTGGATCAGCCAGTTGTTACCGCTGTTTGGCCGCGAGCCTTGCACTCTGGCCGTTCTCAGCGCTCGGGTCGGCAGCATTGGCGACAACCGAGCGGGCGGCTGGTATGGCTATCGCGCATCCAAGGCCGCCCTCAACATGCTGCTCAAGTGTGCCGCCATCGAGCTGGCCCGGCGGGCCCCCGGCGTCAAATTGCTGGCCTTCCATCCCGGCACAGTGGATACCCAACTCTCTCGCCCGTTTCACGCCAATGTACCGCCAGGAAATGTGCAGAGTCCCGAACTGGTAGCCGACCATCTGATTAACCTGATGAGCCGGCTGCAACCGGATGGCGAACTGAGCTTTCTCGACTGGCAGGGCAAACCTATCGAGTGGTAGGGGAGATCAGGAGACGCGCCAGCAGCGCCCGCAAGCTCTTGATCACGGCGGGCTTGCCAGCCAGTTGCAACCTCGCAGCCAGTCTTCCCCAGTCGGCATATTGCCAAATGGCTGCGATCAGCAGATAACGCTCTTCAGGAGTCAGTGAACCCAGTCCAGCCAGATTGCGCGCCAACCACAACTGCAGGCTGGATTGGCTCAGTTCGAACGGCTTGTGATGCAGGGCAAAGCACTCAACCTCATCGCGCTCGTACTCGCCAAGCTCCGCTGCGGTAGCGGTGCTGCCTTGCAGACATTGCCATACCAGCTCGGGATCCAATCCTTTCAACTCACCCGCCAGCAGAGTCGGCAGCTGGCGTACAAAACGCTGCTGCCATTGATTCAACTCGATCTCATGCTCGGGTTTCAGCGCTTTGAGCAGCAGGGCTGCGTGGCAGCCGCTGGCGGCATCCCGCTGCAGGCCGATGCGCAGCACCGTCAGTCCCGCCTTGCGCCAGAAGGGGAGCAGGTCGGCGCTGGCCGAAAAGGCCGAGCCGAGGTAATCGATCCCCACCTGACGATAATGTTCTTCAAGCCTGCCAAGCAGCAGCGACCCCAGACCGTGCCGGTGCAGCTCGGGATGGATGGCGATACGCATCACCCGGGCGTAGCTGCGCCCCCCCGCCGTTTTGAAACCGGCGTGGGCCAGCAACGACTGGGGCAGCAGATGGCCGCGCGGACGGCGACGCCCGGCCCAGATCGCCTCGGCCAGCTCGGGTTCTATTCCCCCTTCCCGCGCCACCAAGGCCACTCCCAGCAGGCTCGCATCCTGCTCCAGCAGATGGATGTCGAGATCCGGGCTCTCCAGCAGGGATCTGAGATCGCTCGGCGTAGTCTGGTAGTGAGCCAGCACCAGCAAGCCGAACAGCTGGTTGAGCAACGTCTCATCGCTCTCCAGCGCCTCCTGACTGACCAGACGCCAGCTCGGGTTGGTCGGCGACATAGGCGCCGCCACTTCGGCATTGAGGCCGAGCAGGCGGAAAATCAGCGGCTCCAGCGGATCACGCTCACTCCAGCGAATGGGCTCAGAGAGGTGGATCTCCTGCCACTCCGGGGTCTGGCTATCGAGCACCCGCTTGAAGCGCAGGTGAAAACCGCGCCCCGTCCCCTCGTAACCGTGCTCGGTGGTGGCAAACACGATGCGGCTGTGGCGGGCCAGCATGGCCTCGAGCAGCGGGGTCGGAATGGCGGCCGCTTCATCCACCAGCAGCAGATCGGGATTCATCGCCTCGTGCACCAGCCGATCCGGCGAGCAGTAGCTCAGTCCGGTCAGCTGTTCCGGCGTAGTATCTAGCCCGCGAGCGGCGTGGGCAAACAGGGTCGCTACCGTTGCCTGCGAGGGGGCCATCACCACTATGTTCAGCGAGGGTTGCTGGCGCAGCAGCTCGGCGGCAGCCAGCCCCAGCAGCGCACTCTTGCCTCGGCCGCGGTCGGCGCTCAGCACCAGCGGCCGACGACGATGGCCGTGCAACACCTTGTGGATGGCGGGCAGTGCCCGTGTCTGATCGCAGCTCAGCCTACGCTCCGGCCCAATCGGTTGCCACGGCTGCGAGCAAACCGGAGGCTCCAGAGAGAGGGCAGGATCACCTTCCAGCAACCGCACCAGCCGGGCTATAAAGCCGTGGCCGGCCCGGCCCGCCTCCTCCGGCTGGGCCACCAGCCGGATCCGGTCAGGATCCGGCCATGAAGGCCACTCTACTCTGGGCGGCGTCAGCAGCAACAGCAAGCCACCGGCGCATAGAGTGCCCGCCAGCGCCCCGAAGGCGTCGGGATGAAAGCCGCTGAAGGCGTTGAATACCAGCGTGTCGCACTCCTGACCGAGCCGCTGCAGCGCCTTGGCGGCGGGTTGCGGGGCATAGCTCTCGGGCCCGGCACCCAGCCAGAAGACTGTCTCGCCGAGCAGGGATTGGGCGCGGGCAATGCAGTCGGCCTCCTCCCCCTCCAGCCAGATAAGACGCCGCTCACCGGCGAGGGCCAGCGCCTCGCGCAACAGGGTGACCTCTTGCTGTGTCATGAAGCTTGGCTGTCAGCCGGTTTGCGGGGCTCGAACATGCGATCTCCCATCTGATCGATAAAGGTGTGAGCCTTTTGTACCATGAAACGCTCGGCATCAGCCGGATTGGCAAACAGATCGGAGCGGATGAAACGGTGAGTCTGCAGCACGCCGTCCAGCTCCTTGGTGATGCGCCCTGCCAATCGGTACTGGCCACCTTCGGCCATGGGTTCCGGATAGATGAGATAGCCGGCATATTCGGTGGGAGTGACTTCCGGCGCCTTGGTCGGCTCGCCCCCAAACAGGGCACTGAACAGTTTCTTGAGCATGGTGATCTCCTCTGGTTGCCAGCATTGTCCCCAAGGGGTTGCACAGTGGCAAGCAGGGGATCTTATTACCAATGGTTATTTGCACTACGAACCATTCTCATTTAGATTTCATCTCATTCCACAAGAGGTGACCATCATGTACGTCTGTTTGTGCCGCGGCATCACAGATACCCAGATCCGCAAAGCGGTGCAGTCAGGTAAAAGCGAGTTCCGCCAACTCAAGCAGTCGCTCAAGGTGGGCGCCCAATGTGGCAAATGCGTGCGCATGACCATGGAGATCATCGCCGCCGAACTCGACAAGATGGAGCAGGAGCAACCCGTGCTCTACTACGAAGTGGCCTGATCCGGACACCTCTTTTCTGATGCGACCCGCCAACAGGGTCACCCCTTTTCTCAGGCGAGCTGGCTCGCCAGACCTCTTGTTGTCACTTTTCTGGACTAAGCTCTAACGATCGAAGCCTCAGGCACGAACCAAGGAGCACTGTCGATGAAAGGAGATCCCAAGATCATTGCCCACCTCAACAAGGTACTGGCCAATGAGCTGATTGCCATCAACCAATACTTCCTGCATGCCCGCATCTACGATGACTGGGGCCTCAAGGCGCTCGGGCACAAGGAGTATCACGAGTCTATCGATGAGATGAAACACGCAGACGAGCTGGTCAAGCGCGTGCTGTTTCTCGAAGGGCTGCCCAATTTGCAGGATCTGGGCAAGCTGCGTATCGGTGAAACGGTGGAAGAGATGCTGCGCTGCGACCTTTCGCTGGAGATGGATGCCATCCCCGACCTCAAGGTAGCCATCGCCTATGCCGAGTCGGTGCAGGACTACATCAGCCGCGACCTGTTCCAGGAGATCCTGGAGGATGAGGAGGAGCATGTGGACTGGCTGGAGACCCAGCTCGATCTTATCGATCGCATCGGGCTGGAGAACTACCAGCAGTCGCAACTGCATCACGGCTCCTGAGCCAGCAGGCCAGCAAGCAAAGAGACCCGCCAGCGCGGGTCTCTTCATTTGAGCAGCCATGACCCGAAAACTTTTCGACAGGATCACAGTTAATACGCCCGACACAGCATCTGTCATGGCTTTCGATTAGGATACGACTCTCTTCCAACAACAATGCTACGGACGATTTCCATGGAACAGATTGCACGCGAGATGGCGCCCCACAAACGGGTGGCACTGGTGGCTCACGACAACATGAAGACCCCTCTGCTGAACTGGGTAATGCGCCGCAAGGAGGAGCTCAAGCTCCACCATCTCTATGCGACCGGCACCACCGGCACCATGCTCGGCAAGAAGGCGCAGCTGCCCATCACCTGCCTCTTCTCCGGCCCGATGGGGGGCGACCAGCAACTCGGCGCCCTGATCGCCGAAGGGAAGATCGACGTGCTGATCTTCTTCTGGGATCCCCTCAATGCAGTACCCCACGATCCGGACGTGAAGGCGTTGCTGCGCCTCGCGGCAGTCTGGAACATCCCGGTCGCCACCAACGAGGCGACCGCCGATTTCATCATGGACAGCCCCCATATGCGGCAGGCATTCAGCGTGCAGATCCCGGATTACGCCGGCTACCTCAAGGCACGTACCGAGTAACAGATCAGCCAGATATAACAAGGGCCGCAGCAAGCGGCCCTTGTTATTGCCGGGGATGACCCCTGGTCAGCACGAATTGACCGGAAGATCGGCCAGCGGGATTTGCCAGTACTGATGAAACAAGCCGCTGGCGTGGTCGCGCGATTATTTCACCAGCGCAACAAATAAATTTTATGGCCAGCTTTTCTTGCAACAATCTTGTTTGGCGCTGACGCCTGTCACTCTGGCGGTCAGATGAGGGAGTAACCCCGCGCCTCTCTTTGTCCGTTCACAGTGCCTGAGCGAGGATCCGCGCGACCCGATCCGGGTCGATATCCTGCTGCTCACCGAGTGCGGTGCGCCCGACCCGCTTGAGGTTGGAGCAGACCGCCGGAATACAGCTTTCGCTGAGGCCATAGTCGGCCAGCCGGGTACCCAGTCCCATCTTCTGGAAGAACTGCTCAGTGCGGATGATCGCCTCTTCAATGCGCAGGGCCTTGTCCTCGCGGGTCGAATGCCACACCCGCTCGGCAAACTGGGCCAGCTTGTCCTGCTTCTGGCTAGCCCGCTCACGCAGCAGTGAGGGGAGCACCACCGCCAAGCTCTGGCCGTGATCCAGCCCGTAGAGCGCCGTCAGCTGATGGCCGATGGCGTGAGAGGCCCAATCCTGTGGCACCCCGCAACCGATAAGGCCGTTGAGCGCCAGACTGGCGGCCCACATCAGATTGGCCCGCACCTGATAGTTGGTCGGCTCCACCAGTGCCCTGGGGCCGTTCTCCACCAGCACCTGCAGCAGGCCTTCCGCCAGCCGATCCTGCACCTCGCCCCCGACCGGGAAGGTGAGGTACTGCTCGGCGATATGGACGAAGGCATCCACCACTCCATTGCCGGTCTGGCGCGGCGGGAGACTGTAGGTGGTCGCCGGATCGAGCACTGCAAATTGTGGCTGAACCAGCGGACTTCTGAAGGAGATCTTCACATCCCCCCGGCTCACCACCGAGGTGGGATTGCTCTCGGAGCCGGTCGCCGGCAGGGTCAGCACACAGCCCATCGGCAGCGCCTTGTGCACGCTCGCCTGCTTGCCGCAGATATCCCAGGGATCATCCCCCTCGTAGCAGGCGGCCGCCGCGACAAACTTGGTGCCATCCACTACCGAGCCGCCACCGACCGCCAGCAGGAAGTCGATGCGCTCGCGCTTCACCTGCGCCACCGCCTCCATCAACAGCTCGTATCTGGGGTTGGCGCCGATGCCGGAGAACTCCTGCCACGTCACCCCCTCCAGCGCCCGGGTCAACTGCTCATACACCCCGTTCTGCTTGATGCTGCCACCGCCGTAGAGCACCAGCAGCCGGCTGCCGGGCGGGATCAGTTCGGGCAAGCTGGCGATCTGCCCCTCGCCGAAACAGATGCGGGTCGGATTGGCATATTGGAAGTTGTACACGGCGGACTCCTCGACTGGCTCAATGCACGGGCATTGTGCGCCTGTGGGGAGGTGAGGTCAAAAGAGGTGGCAGAAGCTTGCCCATCGGCGGTCGACACTGGCCCATCGGTGCCGACCGGGTAGATCTCAGAACAGCGGCAGGATCAGGCAGTTTTGGCCTCATCTGTGGATGAGCTCTTCTTGCCGGTCAGGCGATCCATCGCCTCCTTGAGCATCGCCTCTCGCTGCTCGTTGAGCGGCTTGCTCTGCTCCGCCCGCTCTTCCGGCGTCAGCTTCTTGTTATCGGCGATGGTCTTGAGCTTCTCTTCGATCTCGTTGAACTTCTTGCGATCGAAACCGAGCGCCTTGTCCACCAACTGCTGCACCACGCCCCCCTTGTCGGAGCTCATATCGAGCGCCGGCGGCAACTTGTTGTTCTTGGCCAGATGTTCGTAGGTCAGTACCTGCTGGGCCTGGCCGGTCATGCGCTGGGTGGAGAGGCTGACCATCTCCTCCCAGCCACCCCCCTGACCACCGCTACTGGCACTGTTGAGGGTAGCGAGGGCACGGTTGTTGGAGGCGCTCTGGGCAAGCTGCTGGCTGTAGGGTTTGATATCCATGGGGGCTCCAATTCAGTGCACATCTGCGGCAATGGGCACAGGCTGATCCGGTCACATGGGGCGTCAGGCCCCACCATTATCAATTAAACCAGCAAGTTACAGGCCAACTTGTCAGATAGTGCGAGATCCAGAGAGATGGCGGATCCCACCACGTCCCCCACGCAAACTGGCGTCAGAATCATGACTCATCTGCTGCCAGTTCATGCTGTTTTGGCACATTTTGCCGTCCGCGCACCACGACGCCAGAGAAAAGTCAGGAACAGCAGTTCGATCACAAAACAAACAACCACTCAGGAATACAATTTTGGCGCACATCACAACCAGCCAGCCGTGTCATGGATGATCTGTTCGTCAAACCAATAACAGGCAGACCAATCTGCCGTGCTCGCTCCGCTGCCAGTTCGGAGTTGCGGCCTCTCCACACCTCATCCCCTCGTCTGACTCTCACTCACCGCAACCCTTCGGGTACACCTATGAAAAAACACACCTTGAGTCTTCTCTCCGCCACCCTGCTCACCCTGCTTGGCACCAGTGCCGACGCCTGTACCGGCCTTATCGTCGGCAAGGGGGCCAGCGCCGACGGCAGCGTGATGATCGCCAGAAACGAGGATTTTGGCGTCAACAACTGGAACAAGTACCTCGCCTTCCGGCCCGCGCAGCAGAACGAGGGCAAGAGTTGGAAACTGGGCAACGGACTGGAAGTGCCGATGCCAAAGGCGTTTTTCGCCTACTCCGCCATCCATGACTGGGATGCCACCACCAGCGATCCGGCAGGCAAATATTATGAGGAGCGCGGCATCAACGAGTTCAACGTCGCCATTTCGGCCACCACCAGCGCCGAGGTCAACGACAAGGCCCAGAAAGCCGATCCGCTGATCGAGAAGGGGGTGATTGAAGCCATCATCCCCACCCTGATCCTGCCACAGGTCAAAACGGCCAAAGAGGGAGTCGAGCTGCTCGGCCGCTATGTGGAGCAATATGGCGCCGGTGAGGGCAACAGCCTCTATCTGGCGGATGTAAACGAGGCCTGGCTGATGGAGATCGGCTCCGGCCACCACTGGATCGCGGTGCGGGTGCCGGACGACAGCTACGCCATGGTGGCCAACGGCCTGCGCATCCACGGCGTCGCTCTCGACAGCGCCGATGTGCTGCACTCGCCCAAGCTGCTGGAGTTCGTGCGCGAACACAAACTGCTGGATAACGCCGATCCGAAGGATTTCAACTTCGCCAAGGCGTTCGGGGTGATTGCCGACCCGTACAACGTGGATCGGGAGTGGCTCGGCCAGAAAATGCTGACCGCCAGCCAGAAACAGGCTACTCGGCTGGCGCAATATCCACTGTTTATGAAGCCGGATGCCCCCATCGCCGTGCCGGACGTGGCCAAGGTGCTGAGCGCCACCTATGACGGTACGCCGCTGGCCGGCAAGGCGGAGCGGCCGATCCGCGTCGATCGCCAGCTCGAATCCCACGTCATCCAGCTGCGCAAGGAGATGCCCAAAGAGCTGCAGGGGCTGATCTGGCAGAGCTACGGCGTGCTGGCCGAATCTGTGATGGTGCCGATCTACAACACCCTGGAAAACTATCCCCTGCCCTATCGCACCGGCAGCGACAGCTACTCCGATGACTCTGCCTACTGGCAGTTCCGCAGCCTGACCGCGCTGGCCAGCGCCGATCCGGACAAGTACCTGCCGCTGCTGCGCGGCGTCTGGAGCAAAGAGAGCCGCAAGCTCTACAAGGAGGTAGCGCTCCTCGACAAGAGCCTCAAGCAGGCCTACGCCAGCGACAAGGCTACCGCCATCGGGCTGGCCGCCGACTACTCCTATGGCCAGTTGGAGCAGACCTATCAGATGGCCAAAACGCTGCGCTACAAGCTGATGACGGATCTGACCAAGCGCACCGAAAAGAAGTATTCGCCGGAGGAGTTCAAGAAGATCATGAGCTTGTAATCGGCTCGCCAACGCAAAGAGGCTCCCACGGGAGCCTCTTTCATTTCAGCCAATGCAGCGATCAGCGACGGCTGATATTGAGCGGGCCGAAGGTCTGCGCCACCGGCATGATCTCGATGCTGTTGATGTTGACGTGGGCCGGTTGCTGGCTCACCCAGAGCACGGTATTGGCGATATCTTCCGGCTGGATCGCCTCCACCCCCTGATAGACGGAGGCCGCCTTGGCATCGTCACCGTGGAAGCGCACGTTGGAGAACTCGGTACCGCCGCACAGGCCCGGCTCCACGTTGGTGACGCGGATGGCGGTGCCCGCCAGATCGGCTCGCAGGTTGAGACTGAACTGCTTCACGAACGCCTTGGTGGCGCCGTAGACGTTGCCGCCCGGATAGGGGTAAGTGCCGGCGATGGAGCCGATGTTGATGACGTGGCCACGATTGCGCGCCACCATGCCCGGCAGCAGCAATCGGGTGAGCAGAGTCAGACCGCTGATGTTGGTGGCGATCATCTGCTCCCAATCTTCAAGATCCGCCTTGTGGGCTGGCTCCAGCCCCAGCGCCAGACCGGCGTTGTTGACCAGCAGATCCACCTCGCTCCAGGCGGCTGGCAGGCCAGCGATGGCGGCGCGGGTAGCCGCCTTGTCCTGCACATCGAACGCCAGCGGCAGGAACTGCTCGCCCAGCTCGTCAGCCAGCGCAGCCAGCCGCTCTGCGCGACGACCGGTGCCGATCACCTTGTAGCCCGCCTGCACCAGCTGGCGGCTGATGGCTTCACCAAAACCGGACGAGGCGCCCGTTACCATTGCAATCATCTGAACCTCCATATCTACACCGATATTGTTATTTATCTGTTTGAATCTATTCAGATTCATTCATCGCTCAATTCACGTCCGGTCGCCTTGCGCCAGACAAATACCACCAGATGGAGCAGCAACAGGCCTGAGCCTCCCAGCGCGAACAGCAGGCCGGTGAGGGCGTTGACCGAGGTGTCGGCACCGCACCACCACCAGACCAGCCAGCCAGTCAGGCCGATGACGAAGGTCTGGCCAGCGCAGACCGGACAGCGCCCCAGCTTGGCCCTGATGGCGGTGGCAAGACAGTTGTCGCAGCTCATCCTGCTCCTCGATTCTGCTCGTTCAACATGATCAGTTGGCCTGTGCAGAGGGCTTGCGCGCCTGAGTGCGAGCCACTCTGCGCCGCTCACGCTCCTCGTCGCTCACCAGCGGCAGCACCAGCCGGTGGGCGTGCTGGTCGCGGCCATAGTAGTCCGCCAGCCGCTGCTGGGGACGAAATCCCAATCCCTGATAGAGCGCCAGCGCCTCTTCGTTGGCGTCCCCCACTTCGAGGCGAATCGCCCCCCAGCCAGCGACCTTGCCCTCGCGGATCACCTGCTCCAGCAGACGTCGGGCCCAGCCCAGACGACGTACCGTCCAGCGGATGGCCAGCGCCTGAATGACCAGCCGATCCCAGCCTCTATGCTCCAGCAGGCAGAGATAGCCCATCAGCTGATGTTTCTCGTCCAGCAGCAACAGGGTGCGCCCCTTGGCGTGGGCCAGCAGATAGTGCCAGCGGCTGCGGCCAAAGGCGACTTCGGGAGGAAAACAGTAGCGTTCAAGATTAACGATGGCACCCAGATCATCGGTTCGGGCCGCACGTACGGTCAACACGGGGAGTCCTTGTTCGGTTATTTATCCTCAGCACCAAAAATGCGACTTGTATCACAAGTTACCAAGGCGTCATATTAGGCACTGTAACCTCTTGTTTCCCCTCGCGCCATTGTCGTGCTTGTCGGTGCATCGAAGCCCACTGGGGATCCTGCCTGTTCAGGCAGTCTGATCTGTGGAGCCGAAAATATGAGTACCTATGTCATCGTCGAAGAGCTGGGCGACTGGCCTTGCCATGCCGATTATCTGCTGACCGCCCGCACCTATCTGCAACATGGCGTGCCGACCACCGGCGGCCGACCCCGCATCATCAACCTCTGCCGCAATCTGGAGCACCTGAGCGCAGGCTACTACTGCTCGCTGCTGGCCCAGGCCCGCGGCCACCACTGCCTACCGGGTCTGCAAGCCATCAGCCGACTGCAACCCCAGCAGCCACCGGCCAAGCTGTGGCGCAAGGCGCAGGGATGGCTGGCCCAGCAGAGCGAGGATCGGATTAGAGTCCGCGCCATCTTCGGCCAGTGTGAACAGAGTGAGCTGGCGGGGCTGGCCCGCTACTACTATGGCCTGAGCCAGCTACCGCTGCAGGAGCTGACCCTCAAGCGCGGCCGCCACGGCTGGTCGGTGCGCCAGCAGCAGAGCCTGTCACCGCTGGAGCTGAGCCAGAGCGAGAAAGAGTTGATGCTGCACCACGCCCAGGCGCTGGTGGGGACCGGTGATGAGGAGCAGGCGGCGCCGCTCTACCAGCTCGCCATTCTGGTGGATCCCGATGATGGCCGTGCCAGCAGTGACGGGCTGGCGCTGGAGCGCTTTATCCGTGCTGCTGCTGCCCAAGGCATCCGGGCTGAGATCCTGCCACCGTCCGCCATCGAGCGGCTGCCGGAGTTCGACACCCTCTGGCTGCGTGCCGAAACCGCGGTCGGCCACTACACCTTCGAATTTGCCCACCGTGCTGAGCAGCTGAAGATGCCGGTGATCGACAGCTCCCGCGCCATCCTCACCTGCAGCAACAAACTCTACCTCTACGAGCTGATGGTGCGCAGCGGCGTGCCCATGCCGCCCACCATGGTGGTGACCCGCCGCGGCCGCCACCATGTGGATGAGCTGGTACAGCGGCTCGGCCTGCCGCTGATGGTGAAGGTGCCCGACGGGGCACAGGGGCGCGATCTCGCCATGGCCAGCGACGAGCAACAGCTGGCCCGCCTGCTGGACGAGGGGCTGGGCCGCTCCGCCCTGCTGCTGGTGCAGAGCCGGATCCCCGCCGAGTTTGACTGGCGCATCGGCTTTCTCGATGGCTCGCCATTGTTTGCCTGTCGCCGCTACCGGCCCGAGCCCGGCAACCGCATTCGCCGCCGCAAGCACCCCCTCGACATGAGCCGCATTGAGGCGTTGCCACTCAACGAGGTGCCTGAGCGGGTGCTGCAGACCGCCCGCCGCGCCGTCCATCAGCTCGGTAATGGCCTCTATGGGTTGGACTTGCGCCAGCAGGGGCGCGACTGCGTGCTGCTGGAGATCGTCGACAACCCCTGGATCCGCGGCGATATCGAAGACAAGGAGGCGCAGGATCTCTACGAGCGACTGGCCCGCGCCTTCCGCCAGCGGCTGGAAAACCGGGGCCAGAGCACCGCATAACCCCGCCATGCCTTTGTCGCCCACAATGACAGAGAGGGCCCCGCGATGGGGCCCTCTCTCATATCAAAGCGGGCTGTGGCTGACTTATTGCAGACGCAGGAAACGCCCGCTCAAGGGCGGTATCTCCACCGTTACGCTGCTGCCGCCGATAGCCAGACTCTCGCCACTTTGCAGATCCACCAGCGCGCTGCCGCTGCGCAGTTTGCCCGTCGGCAGGTTGTAGCTGAGCGCCGTGGTGGAGAGGTTTAGCAGGTAGACTATCTGCTCCCCCGCCGTCTGCTTGATGTCACCATAGAGACTGCCCTCGGCCACCAGTTTGACTCGCTCTCCCTGATAGAGGGCGGGGTGAGCGGCACGCATCGCCAGCAGCTGGGCCAGCCACTCTTTCAGCTCGGCCTGTTCGCTACTTGGCACAAAACCGGTGACAGCGGGCACCTTGCCATCGCTGCGGGCCACATGATCGTCGCACAAGCCCTGCGCTGCGCAGTCACCACCAACCTTGGCGGCAAAGCCCGGCACCTCGTCGCCAAACTCCTCGCCATAGTAGAAGGTGATGGGGCCGGAGCGGGCCGCCATAAAGCTGAAGGCTGCCTTGTGGCGCTGCCAGTACTCGGTCGACTTGAAGTTGCCGCGCTCCAGCAGATCACCAAAACGCACCAGATCGTGGTTGCCAAGCATCAGGTTCGGCATGGCATGATTCGGGTAGTTCTCCACCTTGTTCCAGCTGGCATCGAGCACGCTGGCCCCCTGCCCACCCTTGCCGGACTCCTCCACCGCCAGCGCCTGCACGATGCCGTAGCGCAACGGGAAGTCAAAGGCCGAGGAGAGCGCCGGATTGTCACTGCTGCCGTAAGCCTGGGCGCGAATGTCATCAGCCCCCTTCCACACCTCGCCCACCATGTAGCCAAGGGTGCCCCACTGCTGACCGGCCGCCTTGCGCGCCGCACTGGCCTGCTCCACCTCGCGACGAATGGCGCGCCACTCATCGAGACTCAGCTGATAGGCCTGATCGAAACGCCAGCCGTCGATGCCGTACTGCTCGATCCAGTAGCGGGCTACCTCCTTGAAGTAGGCGAGGCTCTGGGGCTGGCTGTAATCCACCAGCTGGCCGGGATAACCGGCACCGCCGCTCTTGAGGGCGGGCAGCAAGCCGGCCGGCGAGGGCTTGCTCACCCCCACCTTGTTGACGTGGCCGAACACCCCGTCGAGGAAGACGTAGAGGCCGCGCTGGTGAGCCGCATCCACCAATTGCTTGAGCTTGGCATTGCTGCCAAAGTTGGGATCCACGGTGAAAAAGTCGCAGGCGAAGTAGCCGGTGGCATCGAGCTTGTTATCGCCGCCTTGCCCCGCGCAGGAGTCGAACACCGGGGTCAGCCAGATGGCGTTGACGTTGAGACTCTTGATGTGGTCGAGACTGTCGATGATCCCCTGCAGATCGCCGTTGTGCTGGGAGGGGCCATAGCCGACGCCGTAGTTGGCACTGCCGTCACCATCAGCAAACGACTCCACCATTACCTGATAGATGCGCAGGTTGCAGGCGGGTTGATCGTCGCCATAGCAGGCACGACTGGCCGTGGCGACCGGAGGGTGGGTGACCGGCGGATTGACGACGGGGGGAGCGCTCTCCCCGCCAGAACTACCGCTGCCACCGCAAGCCGCAAGTAACAGGGCGACCCCGAGCAGGCCGCCATAGCGTAACGTTCCCTGTTTCATTGTTATGTTCCCGCTGTGAGAGCAGGCGTCTGATACGCCTGTTTTTCACCATGATAGCGATGCTCACACAGCGGTGTCTGTGACTGAAAACGTTATCTGACTCAACTGGTTAGAGCACCCCTGCCGAGGCAAAACGGTAGTTGACAGAGAGCCAGTAGGATCGGCCCGGCTCGGGGATGCGGCCGCTCTGCTCGTAGCCCAGCCCTGCCTGACTGGCGTGCACCGACTTGGAGAGGTGCTCGTAGTAGAAGGTGTCGAACAGGTTGTCCACCCCGGCCGAGAGCTGCCACCCTTTGGCAAACTGCCAGGCGCCGCTCAGGTTCATGGTGAAGAAGCCCGGAGTCTCCCCCTGATCCTGACCCGCAACGGTACCGGACCAGAGATCTACCCGATCCTGCGCCGCCACCGCGCGCCCCAGCAGGGTAAAGCTCAGCGCCTCGTCCGGCTGCCAGCCCAACGCCAGCTTGCCATCAAGCGGCGGCATCTGGGCCAGCGGTTTGTTGTCGCTCTGGTTTTCGCCATAGACCACAGCCAAACCACCATCGAGACGCCACTGCTCGGCAAACTGCCAGCGCCCCTCCAGCTCGCCGCCCCGGGTCTGGGCATCGATATTGCGCACCTTGTTCGACTTGCTGTTGTAGAGCAGGTAGTCCTTGATATCGGCGCTAAAGAGGGAGAGGGTCAGGTCCAGCTCGCGGCTGCGCAAAGCCAGCCCCGCATCCCACTGACGGCTGCGCTCCGGGTTGAGGGTGAACGGGGTGGTGTCCTTGCTGCGCTCCCAGTAGTCCGGTGCCCGCTCCGCCTGCCCCCAGGCCAGATAGCTGGACCAGCGTGGCGACCACTGATATTCGTAGCGGCCAAACCCGCTGTTAAGACTCAGGGTATCGCTGTAGAGGGTCTGTTCACCAGCGCCATAGCGGGTGGTCTCTACCCTATCCTGACGGTAACCGCCCTTGTAGCTGTGAGCCCCCTGCTGACGACCCAGTTCGGCGAAGCCGCCCTGCTGCTCGAAACGCAGGGTGCGCTGGCGATCCTTGGTGGCATAGTCGACCCCACTCCGACTGCGGTGCTGATCCCGGTTGCTGTCGAGCCCGGCGGTCAGCAGCCAGTCTGCTGGCAAGGCGATGTCGTTAGCCCAGCGACCGCCGGTGTTGCGGCGATCCGGGTTGGAGAGCATCTTCATGCCGCTGTTTGGCCGCAGACTGAAGTTGTCCATGATATGGTCGATGTAGTTATCCCACAGGGTCAGCTCGCTGCGCTGCCAGTGAGTGGTGATCTGCTCCTGCTTGAGCTTCAGCCCGAAGGATTCGCGATCAAACATGGGGCCATCCATGGTGCGGTCCGCATAGGCGGCGCGGGCGTTGCTGCGCTCGGCGGTCAGTTCCAGCCAGGTGTGCTCCCCCGGTGTCCAGCCCAGCTGGGCGGTGCCGTTCTCGCGGCGATAGAAAGAACGCACCTTGTTACCGTGACCATCGCGGTAATCGTCGCTGTCGGAGTGGGTGAACTGACCGCGCAGATAGCCGTCGGTCGAGCCCGCCGTCATATCCACCATCTGATCATCACGGCCAAAGCTGCCATAGAGGGCCGAGGCATCGGCCTTGAGGCCCGGTGCGGTGAACTCGGGCCTGTCCCGCTCGAACAGCACGGTTCCCGCCAGGGTGGCACCCTGCTCGAGAGATTGCGGCCCCTTCAGCACCCGGATCCGGTCAAAGGATTGGGGGAACACGTAGGCCGTGGGCGGGTCCATCCGGCCGCCACACCCACCGGCCAGCATGCCGCCATCCATCTGCACGTTGAGGCGGGACATCCCCATTCCCCGTAGCACGGGATCGCCACCGAGCCCCCCTTTGCGCACCATGCTCATGCCGGTGACATTCTTCAGATAACCGGCGCCGTCGGCAGCGGGCATGGGGGAACCGGGCTTCTTGGGATCCAGTGTTACCTCCAGGGTGCTGGCGGGGCGGGTTGCCACCACCACCATGGGATCCAGCTGTTGCACCGGTTCCTGACCGGCAGCGCCGTGACAGGCGAGCCCGCCCACCAGCAGGGCAAGAGGTGTGCGCATATGACAAGCCATACATTTTCCTTATGTATTTGTTTGTTTTGTTATTTTCATTCAACCAACCAAACCTTTCAGCAAGGGAAAGGTTTGCCATCAGGCCGCAAAAAAGGCCTGCTGCGCGAAAGCGGCAAGCCTCTGTCAGGTGAAGCGAAGGCAAGTTGGCAAAATGTTGCGCAGGTTTTACCCAAGTTGGCTCAGAAAGGCAAACGGGCAAACATTCCAGTAACAGGAATCTGGCGTTGGCTCACAAAAAATGGGGATTAGCTGAAGGCCTCCCGCTCATCGATGGGAGAGATAAGGTGATAGACCTCATGAGCGGATAGCGTGCAGCCAACAGGCCACTCCAGCTGGTGGTGACGGTTGATGAAGACCCGGGCGCAGTGACGCTCGCTCTCCAGCTTTGCAAACAGCGGCTGGGTTCGCCAGGGGGTCAGATCCAGCACCCCCGTGGTGCCATCCGATAACACCAGAAACAGGCGCCATCCCCGCACATACTCGACATCGATAAAGACCGGCATCCCTTCGGCTCCGATTGAGATAATTCGCGGCAATTATAAACACCAGCTCCCCATCCATACACGCTGTGGCTCACATTTTACCCAGCAGATTATGCTGTGCTCATTAGTGGCGCGACATCACATTTTTAGATGATAAATGTGTTAATGCCGACTTTTAACAAACTTGAATGCAACCTTAACCAATTCGATCTGTCATAACCTCACAACAACTAAAAAAACGTCTGTGGACAGACGTTTACAGTCTCATTCAGGAACAAGCATGACAGACCTAAAACAGCGACTCGGCCCGTTTTGGCCCTTCGCAGTCTTCTGCGCGCTCGCGCTTTTCTCTCTCTCTTTCAGCCGAATCGCCCTCGGTCTCTGGCAACTGGAACGGGTGGATGCCGTGGCCGGTTGGCAGGAGATGCTGCTGCAAGGGATCCGGGTCGACTTTGCGACCCTCTGCTGGGTCTGGGGTGTCCCCGCCATGCTCACTCTGCTGCTGGCAGGCCGACATGCCATCGGCCGGGGCTGGCTGCAACTGATGCGAGTGTGGCTGACCGTCGGACTCTGGCTGATGCTGTTCCTCGAGATCTCCACCCCCTCGTTTGTCACCGAGTATGGCGTGCGCCCCAACCGCCTCTATGTGGAGTACCTCATCTATCCGAAAGAGGTATTCGCCATGCTGTGGGCGGGCCGCAAAGCCGAACTGCTGCTGGCGGTACTCTTCAGTGGCGCCGTGCTGGCCGGTGGCTGGTGGCTGAGCGGCCGTCTGGTGCGTGGCATCGGCTTCCCCCGCTGGTATCTGCGTCCGGCCTTCGCCCTGCTCATTCTGGCCATAGGTTTTCTCGGTGCCCGCTCCAGTCTCGGCCACCGCGCCCTGAACCCGGCCATGGTCGCCTTTGCCGAGGATCCGCTGGTCAACTCGCTCACCGTCAACTCCGCCTACTCCCTCTTCTTTGCCATGAAGCAGATGGGCGCCGAGGAGGATGCCGGCCAGTTTTACGGCGAGATGACGGAGCAGAAGGTGCTCGAGGTCATGCGCAAGGAGAGTGGCCGTCCGGCCAGTGATTTCAACTCCGAGCTGCTGCCCAGCCAGACCTTCAACGAGGCGAGCTTCCAGGGTAAACCGAAGAATCTGGTGATCCTGCTGCAGGAGAGTCTGGGTGCCCAGTTTGTCGGCGCCCTCGGCGGCCTGCCGCTCACCCCCAACATCGACGCCCTGTCGCAGCAGGGCTGGGCCTTCGAGCAGCTCTACGCCACCGGCACCCGCTCGGTGCGCGGTATCGAGGCGGTACTGACCGGCTTCACGCCGACCCCGGCACAGGCGGTGGTCAAACTCGGCAAGAGCCAGACCAACTTCTTTACCATCGCGGATCTGCTCAAACAGCGGGGTTACGACACCAGCTTTATTTATGGCGGCGAGAGCCACTTCGACAACATGCGCAGCTTCTTCCTCGGCAACGGCTTCACCACCATCGTCGAACAGAAGGATTTCGACAATCCGGTGTTCAAGGGCTCCTGGGGCGCCTCCGATGAGGATCTGATGGCCAAGGCCGACGAGACCTTCAAAGCGCTGCACAAGGAGGGCAAACCCTTCTTCAGTCTGGTGTTCAGCTCCAGCAACCACGATCCGTTTGAATTCCCGGACAACCGCATCGAACTCTTCGAGCAACCCAAACAGAGCCGCAACAACGCGGCCAAGTATGCGGATTACGCCATCGGCGAGTTCTTCAAGAGGGCGAAACAGTCCGAATACTGGAAGGACACCCTGTTCCTGGTCATCGCCGATCACGACAGCCGGGTCAGTGGCGCCAGTCTGGTGCCCATCCCCCGCTTCCATATTCCGGGGGTTATCGTGGGCGACGGTATTGCACCGAGAAAGGATCCGCGCATCGTCAGCCAGATCGACATGGCGCCGACCCTGCTCTCCCTGATGGGTATCAGTGCCGACTACCCCATGCTCGGCAAGGATCTGACCCGCATGCCTGCCGACTGGCCGGGTCGGGCCATCATGCAGTACGACAAGAACTTCGCCCTGATGCGCGGCAAGGATGTGGTGATCCTGCAACCGGAGCGGGCGGCAGAGGGCTATGTCTACGACAATGCCAGCGAGAAGCTGACACTGGCGGCGCAGCCGGACGCTTTGAAAGAGGATGCCCTTGGTCTTGCCCTGTGGGGCAGCATGGCCTATCAGAAGAGTCTCTATCAGACGGCCAAGGATGAACGCACCGCCGCCAATTGAGCCGCCCGTGCTGATTCAGCCGATAGCAGAATGGAAAAAACCGCCAGCTGGCGGTTTTTTCTATCTATTCATACTGTCAGCCCGCAGGCCGTTATGGCTGGGGAAAGCAGGGAAGGGAGCGGCTGAACTTGTGCTCGAATACCAGCGAGGTTTCGAGGTGCACCACCTCTTCGCGGGAGGTGAAGTGATCAAAGACGAAGTTGCGCAGGTGCTCGGTATCGGAGACACAGAGGTGCACCAGAAAATCATCCTTGCCGCCCATGTGGAACAGACTGATCACTTCGGGCAGCGCCAGAATGGCATCGCGGAAGGCATCGATGATCTGACGGCTGTGGCGGGCCAGCTGCAGGGAGACCATGGCCTGAATGTGACCACCGAGGGCCTGATAATCCACTTCGCAGTGCGCTCCCTTGAGCACGCCATCCTGCTGCAACTTGCGCACCCGCTCCAGACAAGTGGAGGGGGCAACGCCCACCAGCGCGGCCAGATCCTTGTTGGTCATGCCCGCATCCCGAAACAGATGGGCCAGGATATCCAAATCCAGTTGATCCAGGTTTCTCATCTTAACTCCTTGAACCGCTCAATTTTTTAGACTCTGCCCGTAAACCGGGGCAAACACAACGGCCATTGACATCCCCCCTGCCCCGCCTATCCTTGGCGCCATTCACCGGCCGCAGCCCTGCGGCCACCACGCGAGGATCCGCCATGCACCCGTATCACCCTTTCTGGAGCCTTGAGGTTCCCCGTGTCGACGGTCAGCTGCTGCTGACACCCTGCCCCGGCACCCAGCAGGTGCCGCTGACCCTGGTGCTCGATCAACTGCGGTTGGCCGGTGCCCACGGAGTGGTGACCCTGATGACAAGCGCCGAGTTGATCCGACTCGAACTGGCGCAGCTCGGCCAGCAGGTCGAGCACGAAGGGATGCGCTGGTTCCATCTGCCCATCGAGGATGATCTGGCCCCCGATACCGACTTCGAGGCTGCCTGGCAACAGGCGCTGCCGCAGCTGCGCGAGCTGCTGGGAGATGGCAAACATCTGGTCATCCACTGCAAAGGGGGCAGCGGTCGTACCGGTCTGGTCGCCGCCGCGCTGCTGATGCCCCTCGGCCAGCCACAGCTAGAGGCGATGGCCGCCATCAAGGCCCACAGACCCAAGGCGTTTACCCTGGCCTGCCACCGCCAGTGGCTCGACCAGCTGGCCGAGCGGCTGGCGCAGGGCGACTGACTACTTGCCTCCCAGGTCGTAGGTAAAGACCTTGCCGATATCTTCCACCCGATAGCTGGTGAGCTGATAAACGTAGTAGTTGAGCCAGTTGGCAAACAGCAGATGACCGTGGCTGCGCCAGCTGGCACGCGGCGTCCGGCTCGGATCGTTATTCGGGTAGTAGTTGACCGGAATGGCCGGGTCGAGCCCCGCCGCCAGATCCCGCTGATACTCCCCGTCCAGCGTCAGGGCATCGTACTCCGGGTGCCCGGTGACAAACACCTGACGACAATCCTTGGTCGCCGCCAGATAGACCCCAGCCTCTTCTGACTCGGCAAAAATCTGCAAGTCGGTATGGGCACGGATCAGATCGCCATCAAACGCCGCGTAACGGGAGTGCGGGGCGACGAACTCGTCATCGAAACCACGCAGCAGCGGCTCATGCTCATCGAGACGATGGTGGCGGTAAACCCCGGAGAGCTTCTCGCCGTGGGTCTGCTTCTCCATACCATACAAGGCTTTCAGCGCCGCCTGCACCGCCCAGCAGAGGAACAGAGTGGAGGTGACATGCTGATGGGACCACTCGATGATCTCGACGATGCGCGGCCAGTAGACCACCTCCTCGAACTCCACCAGCCCGAGCGGCGCCCCTGTGATGATCATGCCGTCGTAGTTGTTGCCACGCACCTGCTCGAAGTCGTGATAGAAGTTCTCCAGATGCGCCTGCGGCGTGTTCTTTGACTCCCTGTCATCGATGCGCAGCAGATCCACATCCACCTGCAGCGGCGAGTTGGAGAGCATCCGCATCAGCTGGATCTCGGTCTCAATCTTCTTTGGCATCAGGTTGAGGATGAGCACCCGCAGCGGGCGGATGTTCTGGGTGACGGCCCGGGATTCCGTCATCACGAAGATGTTCTCCTGCCCCAGCACTTCGGCGGCGGGTAACTGGTCCGGGATCTTGATCGGCATGCTTACTCCCTGTACTGCATCGGTAAATATGTCTGGACATCCAGAAGCCTATAATAAAGCACCTGCCCTGTCATCAGATACCTTTTGTATTCACCCCCGCCTTTGACTAGCATACGGCTCAGTGTGTCTCCTGCTTCCAAGATAATGACCGGTATCAAGATTTCCGTAGATCGACTGCAAGTCGGCAACTATGTATCCCTGCCACTGGGGTGGCGCGAACACCCGTTCCTGTTTTCCAGCTTCAAGATCAAAAGTGAAGAAGAGATCGAGCTGATCCGCCGTCTCGGCCTGAAACTGGTCACCATCATTCCCGACAAGAGCGACGTTCCGCCCAAGCCTCTCAATCAGGTACAGCCTCAGCAACAAGAGAGCGCAGACGCAGCCCAGCGCCAGGCCCAGATGCAGCAGGAGAAGGATCGCCGCATCGAGCAGTTGCAACTCTATCGCCGCAACCTGCAGCAGTGCGAGAAGCAGTTCCAGCAGTCGCTGGCGCAGGTGCGCAGCGTGATGAGCAAGATCCAGTCCCGCCCCCTCAATGCCATCGGCGAGGCGCAGGAGCTGGTCAACGCCATGACGGAACAGCTGCTTTCGGTGGATGAGATGGTGCTCCATCTGGTCTCCGACAGCGAGGATGGCAACAACCTCTACTTCCACTCCCTCAACGTCAGCGTGCTCAGCATGCTGCTGGCCAAGGAGTGCTGCATGACGGCCGACGAGATCCGTCAGGTGGGCATGGGGGCGCTGTTCCACGATATTGGCAAGCTGAAGATCCCGAGCCAGATCCTGCGCAAGACCGAGCCGTTGACCAAGCCGGAGCAGAACCTGATGGCCCAGCACCCGCGCTACGGGCTGGATCTGCTCAATCTGGCCAAGGATTTCCCGGCCGAGGCGAAGGGGATCGTGCTCCATCACCATGAATATCTCGATGGCAGCGGACCGGAAGGGCTCAAGGGTGGCCAGCTCGATCCGCTGACCCAGATGGTGTCGCTGATCAACGAGTACGATAACCTCTGCCATATGCAGGCCAAGGTGCCCTACTCGGCCCTGAGCGGCCTCTACAAGCAGCGCAAGGCGCAGTTCAATCCGGAGTACCTCAGCATGCTGATCCGGTTGATGGGGATCTATCCCCCCGGCAGCGTGGTGCAACTCTCCAACGGTCAGGTGGGGCTGGTGATGTCGGTCAACGCTTCCCGCCTGCTCTACCCCTCGGTGCTGGTCTACGATCCGCGCATTCCCCGTCAGGAAGCCGCCATCATCGACCTGCAGCAAGCCGAACTGTCGATCGCCAAGGTGATCCACCCCAAACGGCTGCCGCCCGCCGTGTTCGAGTACCTCAATCCGCGTACCCGGATCAGCTACTACTTCGAGCACAACAAAGCCTGATTGTGTTGGCCCGAGGCCAACCGTTGCCACCCGTTTAATCCAAGGAGCCTGCCATGCGTATCGAGATCATCAGTACCGGAGACGAAATTGTGACGGGTCTGGTGGTGGATACCAACGCGGCCTGGCTCAGCGCTCTGCTGCTGGAACAGGGGTGGCAGGTGCGCCGTCGCCTGACGGTGGGGGACAACCTCGCTGACCTGAAAACGGTGCTGCAAGAGAGTGCCAGCCGCGCCGATGTGGTGCTGGTGTGTGGCGGGCTCGGGCCCACTGCCGACGACCTGACCGCTCAGGCGGCCGCTGAAGCCTTTGACCAGCCGCTCACCCTCTTCCCCGACTGGCTCGCTACCATCACGGCCCGCTACGCCAGCCGTGGCCGCCCCATGGCACAAAGCAATGCCAAACAGGCCTGGCTGCCACAGGGGTGCGAGATCCTCGACAACCCGGTCGGCACCGCCTGCGGTTTTGTGGTGCGAAGTGGCCAGAGCCAGCTCTTCTTCACCCCGGGCGTACCGTTCGAGTTCAAGCAGATGGTACGCGAGCAAATTCTGCCGCGCCTCAAACAACTGGCCGGGGCACAGATCGATACCGAGCTGCGTCGCTTTTACACCTTCGGTGTCTCGGAGTCGGCGCTCAGCGATATGCTGGATGCCGAACCCTGGCCAGCTGGTATTGAGCTGGGTTACCGCTCCTCCATGCCCCTTATCGAGCTGAAACTGATCGGCCACAGCGCCAGTGCCGCTGACATGGAGAGTGCCGAACGCCGACTGCTGGATACGATCCGCCCCTGGCTGGTTGGCAGCGGAGATACGGAACCGGCGCAGCAGATCCTGGCGCTGCTGCAAGGCAAGCCTCTGGCTCTGCTGGAGGGAGAGAGTGGCGGTGCGCTGCTGGCGCTTTGTCACGGCCATCCCCGGCTGGAGGCCAACTTCAGCACGCAACTGGCCGATGAGCTGGCGCAACTACCGACCGCCGATGCGGGCCTGCAACTGACCATAGGGCGAGAGGGCACTGAGGGTGTACCACTGCTACTCAGCGCCGATGGAAAACACGTCGGTCAGACGGTCAAGGTCAGCCATCCCGACCCGGAGAGCCGCCGCAAGATCCTCGCCTTTGCCGCCCTCGACATGCTGCGCCGCCATATGCTGGGTAAGCCGGTGCTCGGCGATTACCTCACCCTGGCCAGAACAGCCCAACGCAGCTGATAACCACCTCCCCCCTGCCAGCGACCCTATGTTGCTGGCGCTGCGCTCCGCCTTTTCACGCCATTGCCAAACAGCACCCATATTTATCCGGCCGCCATCACCGATTTGACTTCAATTCATTGACCATTCAGAGGAAATATCTGAATACTGCCCACTCTCAGGGTTGGTGGCTCGCTTTATTAATCATTGAGAGATTAAATGACAGTAAAGGAGCGAGCCGATCGCTCCGTTCTGATCCAGCAAGGAGATGCGGTGTTAAGCAAAGAGTGGTTGCTGCTATCAAGCGATATGGAACTGGTCTGCCTGCGGATTGCCGCCGGTCTCACCAAACCTGTCACGGAACAGGATGTGCAAGCTCTGCTGCTCGCTTCCAACTGTCGCCGCTATCAGCCACTGCCCGAGGGGATCAAACAGGCCATCAGCCTGCTTAATACCC
>NZ_QAJD01000125.1:7593-10988 GCF_003061465.1 Aeromonas sp. HMWF017 | reverse complement strand
TGGAGCGTTACGGAAAAGGCGTAAATATCAAAGCATGTTTGCATGAGGCGATGGGGCGCCCCATGCAACACGTAATTGGGACATAGCCAACCACAAGTGAGGCCGCCCGGGCCGCTGCCGATAATGGCCACCCGCTTGCCCTTGGCGGGCTTCTTTGCCGGTTGATAGGGGGCAATCTCGGCCAGATCGAGATCCGCGGCGTGACGCTTGAGCTGACGAATGGCCAGCGGCTCATCCACCAGCGCGCGGCGGCACTCCGCCTCACAAAAAGCGGGGCAGACCCGGCCGATGGAGAGGGGCATCGGCAGGGTCTGCTTGATAACGGCCATGGCCGCCTCGTGCTCCCCCATGGCGATGTGATGCAGATAGGATTGAATGTCCACCCCGGCCGGACAGGCGCGCTGGCAGGGGGCTTCGCAATCAGCGTAGTGATCTGCGAGGATGCGGCCGAGCGCCAGCTGGCGGTGCGCGTGCAGGGCATCGCTTTGCGTCGTGATCACCATCCCTGCCTCGGGGCGCGTCTCGCAGGCGCGCCGGATGCCGAGACCGGCAATCTCGACCACGCAGAGATCGCACGGTGTCTTGGGGCCTTTGGTGTTGTCACCGCACAGGTAGGGGATGTCGATCTGGTGCTGTTTGGCTATCTGGAGCAGGGTTCTGGTCGGGTCAACCGTCAACTGAGCCCCATCTAGGGTGATGGTGATCATGGCGTCATAAACTCGCTTTCAAGGCGCAGAAAATGCTGCATCTGGCGGAGCCAGCAGGGGAAGCGACAGGGAGGCCGCTTGCTATACGCTCACCATAACAAAGATTATTTACAACTTTATTTGATTTTAGACAGCTTATTGTTCAAAAGGGAAAACGATTTCAGGTTGTCTTGTCTACCTCATCGGCACGGCGCATCGTTGAGAACTATTCCTGTTAAAGCAGGAGATTCATTGTCTTATTGTCAGTTTATGCATCTAGCAGAAGGGAGGCCGCTCTCGCTCGCGGTAGGTGTGATCCGCCAGTAGTACCATTTTTTATGCAACTTATTTTGCATAAATGGTGACTCAAGGCATGCGGTGCATGCAGAGCAAAGGGGGTGGGTTGCACTCGACTGGATAGACGGGGCTGGAGAGGGGGAGGGCATGCAGTGAGTGGCGAGCCCTAGACAAAGAAAATGGCCACCTTTTCCAAGGTGGCCATTCACGTTGCCGATCGGTGCCCTGTTGGCCCAAAGGGTTGGTTGCGGAAGATCAGCCGGATATCAGGGTGGGCAGCCGGGCTTGCCAGATCTGGTGCCAGTGCTGCAGTTCGCTGCGTGGCATAGGGCGGGCGGTAAAGAAGCCCTGGCAGATATCGCACCCCAGCTTTGCCAGCAGTTGCCAAGTCTGCACATCTTCCACCCCTTCGGCGACTGATTTCAGCCCCAGCTTGCGGGCCAGCTCGATGCTCGATTCGATAATGGCCAGACGGGAGGGGTCGGCATAGCAGCGATCGACAAACGAGCGATCAAGTTTGAGCTCGGTAAACGGCAGCAGCGCCAGCTGCTGCATCGAGGAGTAGCCGGTACCGAAGTCATCGATGGAGAGGCCAAAGCCGTGCATCCGCAGCCGGGTCAGCACCTCCAGTGCCTTGCCGATATCCTCGACAAACGAGCTTTCTGTCACTTCCAGGGTGATCAGCTCGGGATTGACGCCCCAGCGCTGGCACTGGTTGATCAGGAAGTGGCAGAGATCCCCCTCGATCAGCGAGGTGGTTGAGAGATTCATCGACAGATTGAGGGAGAGGCCGGTCTGCCCCCACAGATGGCAATCCTGCAGCGATTTGTTGATGATGACATCGGTCAGCTGATCGATAAGGCCGTTGTTTTCCGCCAGCGGGATAAACATGCCGGGGGAGATCAGCCCATATTCCGGATGCTGCCAGCGGGCCAGCGCCTCCATCCCCACCCACTGGCCGGACGCAAAGCCGACCTTGGGTTGATACCAGGGCAGCAGTTGGTCGTTGTCGAGGGCGCGTTTGAGCTCGTCCACCGAGAGGACGAGGCCATCGTCCTTGCCCGAGGGAGCCGACTTTGGCGCCCAGGAGTCGATCAGCTGGCGCAGTCGCTGCGGGCTGGAGGGTTTTTCGATGCGACCCAGCACATGGAGACCATAGGCCGCGCTCATGCGCAGCACGGCCTCCACCACGTCATCTTCCAGCGCGCTGGAGAGGATGATGCCGCCCCGAAAGCCACCCAGCGAGAGGCGGCGTAGCAGCGCCATGCCATCCATGCCGGGCATCCGCAGATCGCAGAACAGGATGTCGACTGTGTGGCTTTGGCACAGCGCCAGGGCTTCGATGCCGTCTGCGGCCTCCAGCAGTTGCTGATAACCGAGCGCCCGGATCTGGTGCATCAGGGTCTTGCGTTGAAACCCGTGATCCTCGACCACCATGATGACCAACTCGTCTGCCGTTCTACTCATCGAGCCACAATCCCATTTCACGTTCTATATTGTTCATCTGTTCTTCCACTCTTTGTGTCAGCAGCGCGAGCTCGCTCAACTGCTTGAGGCGGGCCGCTGATTCCAGTTGCGCCGCCTGCTCGGCCAGGGAGAGCTCCCCAACCATTCTGGCTGCCCCCTTGATGCGGTGGGCGATCTCCACCAGCTCCTGGCTATCATCGGAGGAGAGCGCGCTCATCATAGCGTGGCAATCTTTCCGGTTGGAGGCCAGATACTCCCTTGCCATGCTTTTGGCAATCCCTTCATCGCCAAACAGATCTTGCCAGCGACCGATCATGTCGAGATTGATGATCTGTCGTGCGGGCACTCTCTCTGTGATCGTAGTCGCGGGCAACCACCGCAGCAGCATCTGGCGCAGTGACTCCAGCGAATAGGGTTTGCACAGCATGCCGTTCATGCCGGCTGCCGTCATATTGGCTGCCGCCTCCTCCGAGGTATCGGCGGTGACGCCGATGATGGGGGCTTGCTCCCCCTGTTCCCGCAGGCGGCGGGTCAGGGTGTAGCCATCCATGTGCGGCATATGGCAGTCGGTGATCAGCAGGGCGAAATCCCGGGTTTGCCAGGCGCGCAACGCCTTCTCGCCATCTTCCACTACCTCGCACTCCACCCCCAGAATCGCTAACTGACGGGTCAGCAGGGCGCGATTGACCAGATGATCATCGGCGACCAGCACCCGCCCGCCCAGTTTTTCGATACTGGCGGCATGGGTGGTCACGGCTCGCCCGGTGATCAGCTCGCTGCAGCTTTCGAGCAACAGATCCGGGTAGAGAGGGGATTGGCCGAGGCGCCACCAGTTCTCCGAGCCCATGCGCCCCCGCAACGCTTCGCGGGGGGAGAGGATGACCCCCTTGAGAGTGCCGGACTGCAGCAAGGTGTGCCAATCGCTCCCCAGACTGGATTCCAGCG
>NZ_QAJD01000125.1:0-7574 GCF_003061465.1 Aeromonas sp. HMWF017 | reverse complement strand
TATCGAGGGGGCTCAACCGGGCGCCGAGCCGTGCCATGGTGGCCTGCAAGGCGGTATCGCTACCCAGCCACCACCATTCGCTGCCCGCCAGTGCGGGTGGTTCCCACAGTCCATTGAGCAGCGGGATACTGAAGCGGAAACAGGCCCCTTCACCGAGCTGGCTCTTGACCGTCAGGGTGCCGCCCATCTTCTTCACCAGCTGATCACAGATGGCCAGGCCCAGACCGGTGCCACCAAAGCGGCGATTGATATCGGATTCCACCTGCTCGAACGGGGTAAAGAGCAGCGCTTGCTTCTCTTCGGCGATGCCGATGCCGGTATCCGTCACCGCGATAACCAGCTGGTGGTCGTGATAGCTGACCCGGATCGAAATGGCGCCCTGCTCGGTGAACTTCACCGCGTTGTTGAGCAGATTGGAGACCACCTGGCCCACTCTGACCGGATCGATATCGGCCAGGTCGGGGAGTTGATCCTCCCACTGGAGCGTGACCTTCAGCCCCTTGCTGTAGGCCAGTGCGGCATGGCCGCGGATCACATCGCACACCACAGGTTGCAGACGGCAGGATTGGCGATTGAGGTGCAGCTGACCCGCCTCGATTTTGGAAAAGTCGAGGATATCGTTGACCAGATAGAGCAGGTGGTTGGCCGAGCTCTCCACATTGCGCAGCAGATAGCGCTGGTCATCATTGAGCTCGCTCATGCGCAGCAGCTCCAGCATGCCGTGCATGCCCGAGATGGGCGTTCTCAGCTCATGACTCATGGTGGCCAAAAAGCGGCTGCGCGCCTGCATCGCCAGCTCGGCCGCAGCGCGCGCCTCGCGCAGATCATGCTCCTGTTGCTTGATGGCGGTGATGTCCTGCACCACGCCGTTGAGCAGGCGATCATTACCCTGTTGCGTCACAAAGTTGCCGCGGATCTGGATATAGCGCGCCCCCTGAGCAGAGGGCACCAGCACCTCCATATCGAGCGGCTCAAGGGTTTGCGCGTGTTTGGCCACCTCATCGACAAAGGCTGCCAGTGCCTCGTCGTTCAAGCCGAAGATCACGCCACCAGACTCGGCTGCCATCAACTCTTGGTGGGTCATCCCGAGAATGTCGCTGGCTCCTTGGGACAGATAGAGGAAGCTCCCCTTGCCAGCTCCTTGCCAGAGATATTGATAGACCAGACCCGGCATGCTGTCGGTGATATCCCGCAGTCTGCCCTCCACTTCACGCACCTTGTTTTCGGCGGCCTTGAGGGCACTGACATCGGTCAATACCGTCAGCACTCCCTGAATCTCGCCGTCTGCTGCACGGTAGGGCAGTTTGATGTAGACCACATGAAGGGACACATCCCCCCCGCGCTGGGTATAACCGGACCCCTCGAAGATCTCGCCGGTTTCCCAGACTGCACGTTCCTCGCGCAGCATCTGTTGCCGCTCGTCCCCGGTCATATAACCCCAGCCATCGCCGTCTGATCCGTCACCGATAAACAGCTCGCGGTATGCCCGGTTGCAGAGGGTCAGGCGATGATCGCGATCCCGCAGCGCCACCATATTGGGCAGGGAATCGAGCAGGGTCTGGATAAACACCAACTGCTCATTGAGCGTCTTCTCGGCCCGTTGACGCTGCACGATCTCCCGTTTCAGGGTGCGGTTCCAGGCCCAGAACAGGGTAAACAGCAGGGTGGCAGCTGCGCCGCTCATTACGAACCAGAACAGCACTGTTTCGTTATTGATGCCGGTCTGCACGCTCATGGAGAGCCAGCGTCTCTCCACTTTATTGAGCTCCTCCGGCGGTATCGAATAGAGCACCTTGGTAAGGATCCGCTGCAGCATGGGATCTTTGCGCGTGGCCATGGCGACCGGTAGGCGCAAGTCTTTGCCGGCATAGACCACCTGATAGCGTTCGCTCACCCGCTTGTTGATGGATGGCAGGGTGACCATCACGTAGTCGGCATCGCCCGTGTCCAGCAGCTCCAACAAGCGGTTGTCATTGTTGACCTCTACCGGATGGGCGCCGATGTGGGTCAGTAGATCTTTATCAAGCGAGCCATGCACCATGCCGACCCGTTTCCCTCGCAGCAGTGAGAGATCGGTGATATCGGCACTGCGTTTGGGGGCAATGACTACCCGATCGACAAACAGATAGCCGGGGGTGAACAGCGCAAACTGGCCGCGGTCGTGGTTGGGGGAGATGGCCGGAATAAAATCGATCTGCCGCAACTTCAGCAGGTTCTGGGTTTCCCCCCAGCTATTGGTGCGAACCAGAGAGAACTTTAGCCCGGAGACTTGCTGCATCAGCGCCATCAGGTCCGCCACATAACCGACCAGCCTGCCCCGGTAATTGAATTCGCTCATGGAGGTCCAGTCCGGAGAGACGCCGTAAGTCAGCTCAGGATGCTGGTTGAGCCACTCCTGCTCCTCAGGGGTAAACTGCACAGACTTCACCGCTCCTGAGTCCGCATGTTGGCTAGTCGTGGTAGCTGCCAGCATATGACGACGATCTTCAACCGGTATCTCGTTGAATGCCTTGCTCACCAGGCTGACCAGTGCCGGGTCGCTCTTGTGCATATTGATGGAGAGAGACGTGCCGCTTACCCACTCCGGGGTTGCAATGGTGAAGCCAGCCTTGGAGTGCTGATCTTTCACCATCACTAGTGACGGCATGTCAGCAAGATAGGCGTCAGCCATGCGCTTTTTGAGCATAAACGCTGCTTCGCTGCGACTCTCTGCCTCGGTCACACGGGAAAATCCCAGTTTTTTCAATTCACTGCAAGCATTGACTCCCGTGACACAGACCCAGTGCAAACCATGGGCATCCTGTCGTGACAACTTCGTTTTGCCATTGTTGAGCAGCACGCCGCGCGGCATGGAGAGCAAAAACGGGAGGGAGACAATATTGGATCGCCATTGTTCGCTTGGCTGGTCGTTCACCAGTATGTCGATTGTGCCGTGGCCAAGCCCGGTTAGCGCATCCACGTAGGAGGGGTAAACCTTGTAGCGCAGGGTCAACCCGAGCGTTCTGGCAATCTGCTGCGCAATGTCGGGGACTGGGCCGGTAAAGCGTTGATCTGCATCCTTATAGCTGTATGGAGGGTCACCCATCATCGGCATGCCGATGACCAGCTCCTGGTGTGATGACAGCCAGGCGCGTTCAGACAGATCAAACTCGTCTTCATTCAGACTGGTAATGGCGTGCGCCGCCACGCCCCAGAGCAGTAGCAGGAGAAACAGGAATAGACGATCACATTGGCGGAGCATCAGAAGGAATCCAACAGAATTGGGCGCATATTGTAAGTGCATTAAAATGCAGCGGCCAACATCAATTTACTCAATATTGGGTCACGACATGCCTGAGTGCTGCTGCAAGCCGGTGGCTTCGGATTGCAGCTTGAACATAAGGCCTTTGTGTCCCCCGCGCGATGAGGCGCCTGGTGTTTTTTCTGCCAAAGGTCTGGCTAAGGAGATGCGAGTAATCCGGTGCTTGTCTATCCCGGTAGCAAGGGGGATCTATTGGCGTTGTTATTGCTCACGTTAACGCAATAGGCGCGACATGATGCCGTTGTTGTGACGAGCCAGGGGGAGTGATCGACCACTCCTCACCCAGGCGTTTATAACTCCAG
The DNA here is from genome assembly GCF_003061465.1 of Aeromonas sp. HMWF017. NCBI lineage: Bacteria > Pseudomonadati > Pseudomonadota > Gammaproteobacteria > Aeromonadales > Aeromonadaceae > Aeromonas > Aeromonas sp. HMWF017. Next base: position 3,971 of record NZ_QAJD01000125.1, on the reverse strand, counting down.
CTCGATAATGGGCAGTTCCCATCGTTCACTTCGAACTTGCTCCTGGTAGGCATCGTCTGTCTGTGCCTTGCTTCGCTTCGCTCAATCATGGCGATGACGTTGGCGTGCCGGATAGTTGCAAACTGATTCAGCCAGGTCTGATGAGCACTTTGGGAGAGACGAGCTACGGGTATTTGACCATGGAAAACATGCAGTTTCTGAAGCTTGTCGATATCAATACGCACTGCGTCTCCGACGTGTAATTGCCGCAGGTTCTGGTGTATCGAGTGGTTTTCATTGCTACGGCCTGCATAACCGATATCCAGTTGGCGCATACCCATGATGGCAAAACGGCGTTGCCGTACAGGGGCGGTGGCCTGGCTCGACTCGTTGTAACAACGTTCGGCAATGAGAGGAAGGTGGGGATGCCGCTGGTCAGCGCGGGACATAACCACTAACCGTTGGATTGCTCGGGTCATCGCAACATAGAAGAGTCGCCGCTCTTCCTCGATGTTGTTCGCATTGCTTTCTGCGCAGCGTTGCCATCCGCCATCAAGGATCAAAACATGGCGATACTCCTCTCCTTTAACGCCATGCACCGTGCTGAGGAGCACGCCCTTGCCAAAGCGGATCTGGCGACGCTGCTCGCTCAGATATTCGTAAAGGAACTGCAGGAAATAGTGAGCCGACAGTGCTTGCTCCCCCTGACTCTCCTGCCATTGGGTAATAAGATCGTACAGCAAGGTTTCCCAGCGGTTTGCCTGATCAGGGGGAGGGAGTGGATCAGCTAGTTGTTGCGCAGTCAGGAGTGCGTGGCCTTGTTGATGTAACCAGTTCTGGTAACGCAAGATCTCGCGACAGCGATGTATCGGGAAGCCATGCTCTCGATCCAGGGTAAATCTGCAGGGAATAGAAGCATCAGCGAGTGCTGAACGTACCCATGCCAGCTCTTCTTTATCCAACCCATTGCGAGCCAGTACTGCGATAGACTCCAGTGGGCATGTCGGATCTTTTTCACGAATCAGGGTGATGTGTCTGACGATTTCAGCGGCCTGTTGGGCAGCGTCAGTACAGGATTGGACGATGACTTTACCGCGTGCAGGCTCCAGCCCTTCCCAAGCGCCACCCGGTACCTCCATCTTGCGCCGCTCATCGATCACAATGGGGTGCGAGCTCTTCATGCGATCCCGATTGTGTTCTATCAGCTGGTTAGCCGTTTCGATGATGTGGTTTGTTGAGCGGTAGTTCCAGGTCAGGTAGTGCGTCTGGGCGTTGTAATCTTGCTCGAAGCGACGGATAAAGCTGACGTTCGCTTCGCGGAAGGCGTAGATAGACTGGTCGTCATCGCCCACTGCCATCAGGTGCAGTCGCGCTTCTTCATCCTCTTCGCTTTTTCCAACCAGTGCAGCGATCAGTTGGTACTGCTGTTCGTCAATATCCTGGTACTCGTCGACGAGCAGGAATTGCAGACCCCCCAACAGCTTTTCCCGCTGCTCTTCCAACTCTAGACCGAGCTGGCTCTGCTCTCCCCGGAGCAGCTTGATAGCGTCATCAATGATGGTGGTAAAGTCGATATCGTCGGATGTCCGGTTTTGCACCGCATTGCCTGTCAGGCTCATCGCGAGACCGTGAAAGGTGAATACCGAGACCCGTGCTCCGTCACGCCCCAGCAACTCGGTCAGGCGTCGGCGCAGGGACATCGCCGCATTATGGTTGTAACAGAGCAACATGATCCTGGATGGAGTGACTTGCTTGACGCGCATCAGGTAGGCGCAGCGGTGGATAATCACCTTGCTCTTGCCTGACCCTGGGCCTGCCAGTACCAGCAGGTTTTGTTCGGGCGGTGCCTGAACGATCTGCTCCTGGGCCCGGTTGTGAAGATCTTCGACGATGCGCTTCCAGGAGTGTTCGCTGGTTGCCAATTCCAGGACCTTGTTGCGTCCCTTGAAGTAGTGACCGAGGAACTTGTCAGCTTCCATGGAGAAGTAGTCTGTCACCAGCTTTTTGGCTTTCTTGAAGTGTTCCAGGCTGATGCGGGCGTATTCATTCATCACATGGATCTGAATCACCTTCTGGCGATAGTGATGCTCAAGAGGTTGATAGTCTGCTTTGTTGTATTGTTGTTGCCGCTCCGCTGTCAGAGTGAGGGTCATGGCGCTTCGGAACACGGCAAGGCCATTTTGCAGCACGATGGCGTGTTGTTCATGCAGGTAGAGCAGTGCCCGCTCTGCCCCTTTGAGCAACCACTCCTGCTGGCTGCTTGCCTCCCGCTTGTTCATGAGCTGAGCCACATCCATGTCTTCTCGCAGGTATTTGACCAGTTGTTCCAGGGCAAATGACAGCATCACCTGGCGCTGGACACTCTCTTCGCTGCTTGCCAACAGGGTGTAGAGAAAATCGAGGGTGGCGCCTGTGACGCGATGGCGTTGATCAATTGTCAGCTCAATCTGGGACCAGGTTCGGTTGAAGGTGAGTTGGTAGAGCTCCCGAGAGAGATATTTGACATCAATGGAGCCTTTCTCGCCCCCCGAGCGACCATCCTGGGCCCAGCTGGTCAGCAAATTGCGCAGCAAGCCAGGGTTACACCGTTCATGCCCCAGATCTTTGATGGCCTGATTGACCAGTCGAATGTTAAAGATCAGCCCTTGCCCTGTATCAGGTTCGGGTTCTTTTTCACGCAAGGTGTCCAGCATCGCCTTTTCAATACTGTGTACTTGCCCGCAGAGCACCCGGGCATTGTCTCTTCCTTTGGGGCGAAGCCAGGTAGTCAGTAACATCCCCTGAGAGAGAAGACCTACATCCGCCATCTGGGTGAGTACCCGCATCACTTCGCTGGCCTGAACACCACTTCCTTTGTCTGCCATGTATTGGCCTGCCTCTTCGGCGATGGTGTCGGCACTGAGACCATCATCGTCGGCAGCACTCATCAGCGCCTGGATAACAGCTTGCCAGATGGCTTTGGCCTTGGGAGCCAGTTTCAGACTGTCGACCCTTTTCATCGCCTCCTCGGTGGAGGCAAACAGAGGGCGCCCCTGAAATACCTGAGTTATGTTGTCATTGCGCTCCAGATAGCCAGCTCGCTCGAGCCAGGCGATCGCTGTCTTGACCTTGGTATCCGCATTGGTGTCATCGGCAGCGAAGCTGGTTTCCACCTCTGGCTGGTTGATTAGTTCTGCACTGGTTGCGACCAGTGGCGAGTTGTTCTCCTGCTTGCCTCCCTTGCTGGCCCTGAGCCTTATTCCGCGCAGGATCTGTTTGATATCGCGCAGGCTGACTTCACTCATTGCCTCGAGCTGGAACTGTTTCTCGATATCCTGTTCATCAAACAGAAGAACGCAGTGAGCTTGCTGAGTGTCGCGTCCAGCTCGTCCCGCCTCCTGCAAATAGTTCTCTAGCGAGCCGGGGATATCGGCATGGATGACCAAACGCACATCATCCTTGTCGATCCCCATCCCGAAGGCATTGGTCGCGCAGATGACCCGGATCTCGCCATTGATAAATTGTTCGAGGGTGGTTTTCTTCTGGGCACTGTCCATGCGGGCGTAAAAGCGCGAGACAGGGAGGGATTGTTGCTGACCGAGGAAATCGGCCAGCTCGTCCACGCTGCGCTTGGTTGCGCAGTAGATAACGCAGGAACCGGGCTTTGCCTCACCGAAGAACTGCTCGAGCAGGTTAAGGATATGGCCCTGTTTATTGAGACCGGGGCACTCAACGACGGCATATTCGAGGTTGGTACGTTCAACCCCGCCTTCCAGTCTGAGAAGAGGTCGGGGCTGTTTGTCGAGAAACTGGGCGCAAATATCCTCAATCACATCCGGTTTGGCGGTCGCGGTATAGCAGAAGACAGGAGGCATGGGGACCTGCTGTTCCTTGGCAATTGTGGCGATGCCCTTGGCGCAGTAGAGATAGTCAGGGCGAAAATCATGTCCCCATTTCGACAGGCAGTGCGCTTCGTCAAATACCCAGCCACCGATTTGACGTTGTCGTATTGC
>NZ_QAJD01000124.1:0-5477 GCF_003061465.1 Aeromonas sp. HMWF017 | reverse complement strand
GAGCAGGCCGAGTGGGCCTGTCAGCTGAAGATGCTGCAGATCCTGCAACAGGGCTCCGTGCCTACTCCGAGCCTGCGGGACATGGAAGAGGCTGACGCCATTCTGCTGCTCGGCGAAGATGTCACCATGAGTGCCGCCCGTATCGCGTTGGCGCTGCGCCAAGCCGTCAAGGGCAAGGCCCGCGAGCTGGCCCGCAAGATGAAGGTGGATCTGTGGCAAGTCGCCGCCGTTCAGACCCTGGGTCAGAACGAGCGCTACCCGCTGCTCATCACCAGCCTCGACACCACCCGTCTTGATGATGTGGCGGCCGACAAGCTGCACGCCCCCTATGCCGATCAGGCGCGCCTTGGCTTTGCCATCGCCAACCTGCTCGACCCGAGTGCACCGGCCGTGGCCGACCTCTGCCCCGAGCTGCAGGCACAAGCGACTCGCTGGGCCGAGCTGCTCGGCAACGCCAAGAAGCCGCTCATCATTACAGGCTCCACTGCCCGCGATGTGGCGCTGCTTGAGGCGGCCAGCAACATTGCCCGCGCCCTGAAAGGCCGAGGACTGGAAGCCAGCATCGCGCTGGTTGGCCAGGAGGCCAACTCGCTGGGTCTGGCCATGCTGGGCGCTCAAACCTTGTCAGACAAGCCACTCGAAGCCGCCCTTGCGCGTATCGAGTCAGAAGAGGGGTTGGCGCTGGTTGCCCTGGAGAACGATCTCTACCGCCGCGCGCCGCGCAACCGGGTGGATGCTGCGCTGGCACGGCTGCAGCACCTGCTGGTCATCGACCATCAGGCGACCCCGACCGCCAACAAGGCAGATCTGGTGCTGCCAGCGGCCAGTTTTGCCGAAGCCGATGGCACGCAGGTGAACATGGAAGGGCGCGCCCAGCGCTTCTTCCAGGTCTATGCACCCGCCTTTTACAACGCCGATATTCAGGTGCGTGAAGGGTGGCGCTGGCTGGCGGCGCTGCAAGGGGCGATCGAACGCAAGCCGCTGCGCTGGCAGAACTTCGACCAGGTCAACCATGACTGTGCCACTAGCCATCCGCTGCTGGCTACCATGCTGGAAGCGGCGCCCAACGCAGGCTTGCGGATCCGTGGCATGCGACTGGCCCGTGAGCCGCATCGTTACAGCGGTCGCACCTCCATGCTGGCGGATCAGAACGTCAGCGAGCCGCGGGTAGCGCAAGATCCCGACTCCCCCTTCAACTTCTCCATGGAAGGGTATGCCGGAGCCCGTCAGCCGCTGCCGCAAGTACCGTTCGCCTGGGCGCCGGGCTGGAACTCTCCCTCCGCCTGGAACAAGTTCCAGGATGAAGTGGGTGGCAAACTGCGTGCTGGCGATCCGGGCCGCCGTCTGCTGGAAGCAACAGACCCGCAGGCAGAAGGCAAGGAGCTGCTCGGCTGGTTCACCACCATCCCCGCCCCCTTCAAGGCCGCAGAGGCGCTGCAAGTGGTCAATTATGCCCAGCTGTTTGGCGGTGAGGAGCTGTCGGCCCGTAGTCCGGTCATTCAGGCCCGGATGAACGAACCCGAGCTGGTGCTCAATCCCCTTGATGCGCAGCGTCTGGCCCTCCACGGGGGCAGTCAGGTCTCCTTCTCCTGGGGCGGTAGCCACTGGCAGTTGCGCCTGCGGCTTAGCGAGCAGCTGAGCGCCGGTCTGGTGGGACTCCCCCTTGGGGTAAACGGCCTGCCGACGGCCCTGCAACAAGCCTTAATCACTAACCTGCAGGAGGTGATCGCATGAGCGAGTCGCTGATCGATCTGTTGCTGGAGGTGGGCAAGGCACTGATCGTGCTGGTGGGGATCGTGGGGGCTGGCGCCTTCATGAGCTTCATCGAGCGCCGTCTGCTGGCCCTGTGGCAGGATCGCTACGGCCCCAACCGGGTCGGGCCATTTGGTCTGCTCCAGCTGGCCGCCGACATGATCAAGATGTTCTTCAAGGAGGACTGGATCCCGCCCTTCGCCGATCGCCGGATCTTTATCCTGGCCCCCATCATCGCCTTCACCGCCTTTATTCTGGCGTTTGCGGTGGTGCCCATCACCCCCACCTGGGGCGTGGCGGATCTCAACGTGGGGCTGCTCTACATCCTGGCCATCGCGGGGCTGGCGGTCTATGCGGTGCTGTTCGCCGGCTGGTCGAGCAACAACAAATACTCATTGCTCGGCAGCTTGCGCGCCTCGGCCCAGACCCTCTCCTACGAGGTGTTCCTGGGCTTGTCGCTGATGGGGATTGTGATCCAGACCGGCAGTTTCAACCTGCGGGATATCGTCGAGGCACAGGCAGACTTGTGGAACGTGGTGCCCCAGATTTTGGGCTTTGTCACCTTCCTGTTTGCCGGTGTCGCCGTCACCCACCGTCACCCGTTCGATCAGCCGGAAGCCGAGCAGGAGCTCGCCGACGGCTATCACATCGAGTATGCGGGGATGAAGTGGGGTCTCTTCTTCGTGGGCGAATATATCGGCATCGTGCTGATCTCCTCGCTCATCGTGACCCTCTTCTTCGGTGGCTGGCACGGCCCTTGGCTGCCCCCCTTCATCTGGTTTGCCCTGAAGACCGCCTGTTTCATGGTGTTCTTCATCCTGCTGCGGGCCTCCCTGCCTCGCCCGCGCTTTGACCAGGTGATGTCGTTTGGCTGGAAAGTCTGCTTGCCGCTGACCCTGATCAATATGCTGGTCACCGCGGCAGTTGTACTGATAAGTACGCAGTGAGGCACTCATTATGAAAATTGTTAGCATCATTAAGGGTGTCGGCACCCAGTTACGCAGCCTGGCCATGGTCTTCTCCCATGCCTGGCGGCCCCGTGAAACCCTCAACTATCCGGAGCAGGCGGTCTATGCGGCACCCCGCTACCGCGGTCGCATCGTGCTGACCCGTGACCCCGACGGGGACGAGCGCTGCGTGGCCTGCAACCTCTGCGCGGTTGCCTGCCCGGTCGGCTGCATCTCGCTGCAAAAATCCGAGCGGGATGATGGCCGCTGGTATCCGGAGTTCTTTCGCATCAACTTCTCTCGCTGCATCTTCTGCGGCCTGTGTGAAGAGGCTTGCCCCACCACCGCCATCCAGCTGACACCGGATTTCGAGATGGGTGAGTATCGCCGCCAGGATCTGGTGTACGAGAAGGAGGATCTGCTGATCAGCGGGCCCGGCAAATACCCGGACTACAACTTCTATCGCATGAGCGGGATGGCCATCGACGGCAAGCCGAAAGGGGATGCCGAAAACGAAGCCAAGCCCATCGATGTCAAGAGCCTGCTGCCCTAAGGAGTCAATCATGGAACTGGCATTTTATGCCTCGGCCCTGGTGGCCATTTACAGCACGCTGCGGGTGATCAGCACCAGCAATCCCATGCATGCGTTGCTCAATCTCATCATCTCCCTCATCGCCGTGGCCATGATCTTTTTCTGCCTGGGCGCCGCCTTTGCGGGCGCCCTGCAGGTGATCGTCTACGCCGGCGCCATCATGGTGCTGTTCGTGTTCGTGGTGATGATGCTGAACCTGGGTTCAGCGCAGGCGCAGGAGAAAAAGTGGCTCACCCCCATGACCTGGGGGGGCCCTGCCCTGCTCTCGCTGATCCTGCTGGGCTTTCTGGCCCACGGCATTCTCGGGGTGACCGGGGGCCTGATCGGAGTAACCGAAGTGACCGCCAAGCAGGTGGGTGTCGAACTCTTTGGCCCCTATGTGCTGGCGGTGGAGCTTGCCTCCATCCTGCTGCTGGCGGGTCTGGTGACCGCCTATCACCTGGGTCGGGAAGAGAAGAGCGGTGAAGTGCTCTCCGTCCCCCGCACAGCATCCGGCTCTGCACAAGAAGGAGGTCAGCAATGAATGGAATCCCCATGGAGCACGGGCTTTTGCTGGCCGCGGTGCTCTTCTGCATCGGCTTGTGCGGTCTGCTGATCCGCCGCAACCTGCTCTACATCCTGATGAGTATCGAAATCATGATGAATGCCTCAGCACTGGCGTTTGTGGTGGCGGGTAGCCGCTGGGCCCAAGCCGATGGCCAGATCATGTATATCCTGGTGATTTCTCTGGCGGCAGCGGAGGCCAGTATCGGCCTTGCCCTGTTACTGCTGCTCTATCGTCGTTACCACACCCTGAACGTGGACACTGTGAGCGAGATGCGCGGATGAGCCTCTTATATCTGACTTTTCTATTTCCGCTGCTGGGATGGCTGGTGTTGGCCTTCTCCCTCGGCCGGTTTGGTGAGCGTACCTCGGCGCTGATCGGGGTAGGCTCCATTGGCCTGTCGGCCCTCACTACCCTGTGGGTGGGCATCGACTTTCTGGGCAACCCGCCCGAGGGGGGCGTCTATGTCCAGCGCCTGTGGCAATGGATGGCGGTGGGCAACTTTACCCCGAGCTTCTCACTGGCACTGGATGGCCTGTCGCTGACCATGCTGGGGGTGGTGACCGGGGTGGGTTTCTTTATCCACCTGTTCGCCTCCTGGTATATGCGCGGTGAAGAGGGCTACTCCCGCTTCTTTACCTACACCAACCTCTTTATCGCCAGCATGCTGTTTCTGGTGCTGGCCGATGACCTGCTGTTTGTCTACCTCGGCTGGGAAGGGGTAGGGCTGTGCAGCTATCTGCTGATCGGCTTCTACTACAAGGATCGCAACAACGGCGCGGCGGCTCTCAAGGCATTTGTCGTGACCCGGGTGGGTGATGTCTTCCTCGCCATCGGACTGTTTATCCTCTATCGGGAACTGGGCACCCTCAATATCCACGAGCTGCTGGTTCGTGCCCCGACCCTGTTTGCCGAGGGCTCCCCTGCCCTGTCGCTGGCCTGCCTGATGCTCTTGGGCGGCGCGGTCGGCAAATCGGCACAGCTTCCGCTGCAAACCTGGCTGGCAGATGCAATGGCAGGCCCGACGCCGGTCTCCGCGCTGATCCACGCTGCCACCATGGTGACTGCTGGTGTCTACCTGATTGCCCGTACCCACGGCCTGTTCCTGCTGGCGCCAGAGATCCTCCATCTGGTCGGGCTGGTTGGCGCCATCACCCTAGTGCTGGCAGGCTTTGCCGCGCTGGTTCAGACCGATATCAAGCGGATCCTCGCCTACTCCACCATGAGCCAGATTGGCTACATGTTCCTGGCTCTCGGTGTCGGCGCATGGGAAGGTGCCATCTTCCACCTGATGACCCACGCCTTCTTCAAGGCGCTGCTGTTCCTCTCCGCCGGTGCCGTTATCGTTGCCTGCCACCATGAGCAGAACATCTTCAAGATGGGTGGCCTGCGCAAGAGTTTGCCGCTGGTCTATGCCTGCTTCCTGGTGGGGGGCTCGGCGCTGGCGGCGTTGCCGCTGGTCACTTCCGGTTTCTACAGTAAGGACGCCATCCTGTGGCAAGTAGAGTCCTCTGGCCAAAGCACGCTGCTGTGGGCAGGTCTGGCGGGGGCATTCCTCACGTCGCTTTATACCTTCCGGCTGATCTTTATCGCCTTCCATGGCAAAGAGCAGACCAAAGCCCATGCGGGCCACGGTCTGGCT
>NZ_QAJD01000123.1:2022-11223 GCF_003061465.1 Aeromonas sp. HMWF017 | reverse complement strand
GAGAAAGTACAGGGCTCAGGTCACTATTTCTAGGATCACCGCACCAGCTAACCACTTCCTCATGTGTAGATACAGCATCGGTTTGCAAACCCTCAAAGAAAGTTCCACAACCGATCATGGTATTACCACTAAAACTAAAACCGTTTGGAATTCTAGGTAAAAAGTTTGATGAACCATGAGGCTTTAATACGTTAACCCCTTGACCTGAAAAGTTATAATCCGATGGGTAACCAGTCAACCCCAAAGCCTGCTCAATTAATGTATCATAATTTAACGTAACAATATTAATCTCTCTCATATATCTACGAAGCTTATTGAAAAGCCTCGCATATGCATTCTCTGGCGTTATTTTAAATTTAGAAAGATAGCAGGCGATTTCTTTTTGCAATGGATTAATCTTTCTGCTGTCGTTGGCTATGTATACCATACCTTCTTCAAAGCCACGCTCAATAAAAACATTTTTAATATCTTGTGGTAATGCGGCAAATGCTCTATTTAAAGACTCCAGATTGTCAAAAAGATAATTTCCTAATGGAGGATTATATGGAATAGTTCTACCAGAACCATAACTTGCACCAGCACCAAAAATTAATGTTATCAATCGTTCCCCCTAAAATAAAAACACCATATTATTTAAAAGCACATCATTAATATGACACTACCATCATGCTAACAAACATATAAACTAATGGCATTCAAAATAATGTCCAACTTTCGTCCACTGCATCAATACTGTTTGGCACCGACATTTTTTATGCTCATATCTACATGAATATGGAACAAAACTTGCTGTATCCCTCCCCTTAGATCCCGGCAACCGGTCGCGAGGGGCCCATGACACCGACCTTTATCAAAAGCAATGCTGCCGCCCAGCTCACCATGGCCGTCGAGGTGATGGATGAGCAGGGCACGCTGCAAACCCGCCAAATCGCCTGCGAGCGGCCACTGACGGTCTACCTCAACTGGAAGGAAATCGTCACCCTGATGACGCTGGGGGCCCGCCCCGAGGCGCTGGTGCTGGGTTATCTGAAAAATCAGGGCTTTATCGAGGATATTGCAGCCATAGAGTCGGTGATTGTCGACTGGGAGAGCGAGGCCGCCGCCGTGGTGAGCAGCCAGCAGGCAGCCGATCTCGACAAGGCGCTGGAGAAGAAGACAGTCACCTCCGGCTGCGGTCAGGGCACCATGTATGGCAGCGTGATGAAAAAGCTCGAAGGGGTGGTCTTGGCGGCGCCCGAGCTTAAACAGAGCACCCTCTACGCCCTGCTCAAGGCGCTGTCGGCCCATAACGAAACCTACAAGATGGCGGGTGCGGTGCATGGCTGCGCCATCTGTCGCGGCAGCGAAATCCTCTCCTTTGTCGAGGATGTGGGGCGCCACAATGCGGTGGATACTCTGGCGGGCGAGCTGTGGATGCGCGGCGAGGCTGGCCACGACAAGATCTTCTACACCACCGGGCGGCTCACCTCGGAGATGGTGATCAAGGTGGCGCAGATGGGCATTCCGGTGCTGCTGTCGCGCTCCGGCGTTACCCAGATGGGGCTGGATCTGGCACGCCAGCTCGGCATCACCATGATTGCCCGCGCCAAGGGGCGCCATTTCGAGGTATTCAGCGGCCACGACCATATCGTGCTGGACGAGAAGCCGCCGGTGCTGACGCCCGGTTCGACCGGTCGCGGGATGCGGGACTAAGCCATGAACGAATTTATGAATGTGAAGCAGGTGGCTGAATACCTCGATCTCAACGAGAAGAAGGTCTACCAGCTCGCCAACGAGGCGCGCATCCCCGCTACCAAGGCGACCGGCAAGTGGCTGTTTCCGCGATCCCTGCTCGATCGCTGGCTGCTCGGCAGCTGCCACGAGGGGGTAATGAACGACCGGCTGCTGCTGGCGGGCTCGGACGACGTATTGCTCCACTACGCCAGCAGCCGGCTGGCCCGGCAGCTCGGCACCCAGGCACTGGTGGGCTACACCCCGTGCGGCACCCGTCAGGGGCTGGCGATGCTGGCCCGTGGCCATGTGGATCTCTGTGCCATCCACTGGGGGCAGGCCGAGGAGGCGCATCTGCGCCACCCGGCGCTGGTGCAGCAGTATCAGGGCCACCGGCAATGGGTGATCGTTCATGGATTCAGGCGGGTGCAGGGGCTGGTGCTGCGGCAAGGGCTGCAACCCAAGGAGGCGAAAGAGGCGCTCGACTGGCGCTGGGCCATGCGTCAGGAGGGGGCTGGCAGCCAGCGCGCCCTGCAGGAGTGGCTGCAAACCCAGGGGGAGTCGCTGACCCGGCTGGAGCGCACCATTGAGGTCAACAGCGAGCGGGAGCTGGCCGCCGCCATCAGCCGTGGCGATGCGGATGTCGGGCCCGGTGCCCAGAGCACTGCCACCGAGTTTGGCCTCGGCTTTATGCCCTTGTCGCAGGAGTGCTTCGATCTGGTGATGCCGCAGGGGGTTTTCTTTCGCACCCTGCTGCAACAGCTGATCGGCTGGCTGCAATCCCCCGAGGGGCGCGAGCTGGCGGCTCGCCTTGGCGGCTATGACCTGACCCAGAGCGGCAAGCTGGTATGGAGCCCGCAGTAAAGAACCACTCACCCACCGACAAAACAGCCCGCCAACCATGTTGACGGGCTGTTTTTATCACGGGCCTTTTTATAACAGCATCAATCGCTTGTCTCACGCCCCTCGGCATTGAGGGCGATGCGCCACCCTTCCAGTTTCGCGGGCTCGCTGCCGCTGGGCAGCAGGGCGTTGCTGCGCAGCCGCACGGTAAAGCAGCTCCCCTGCCCCGGGGTGGAGTCCACCAAGAGCTCCCCACCCCAGCGGCTGATGATGCGGTGGCTCAGGGCCAGCCCCAGACCGGTGCCGGTGGCGCGGGTGGTGAAGAAGGGGTCGAAGATCTTGTCGATAATGGCCGCCTCGATGCCGCTACCGTTGTCGATCACCCGTACCTCGGCCCCGCGCAGCTGACCCAGTTCATCGACCCAGTCGCGGCTCTCGACCCGGATCTCCCCCTGCTCTCCCAGCGCGTGGCTGGCGTTGACCAGAAGGTTTATCAGCACCTGTAGCAGCTGCTGACGATCCGCCTCGATGGGCTGCTGGGCCCTGAGATCGGCCACCAGCTCCACCTGCTGCTGGCGCAGGGCGGAGCGCACCAGCGTCAGACTCTCCTCGATGATGGGATTGAGGTGCTGCCACACCGGCGCCGTCTCATAATCGCCGGGGCGAGAGTATTGCAGCAGGCTGCGGGTGATGGCGCGAATGCGCTCGATCTGGGCCAGCACCAGCGCCAGCTCCTCGCTGACCGGCTCGGCCGCCTCTCCCAGCTCCAGCTTCATCAGCTCCACATTGCCGAGGATCACCGCCAGGGGGTTGTTGATCTCGTGGGCCACCCCGGCCGAAAGCTCGCCAAGGGCCGCCAGCTTTTCGCTGATCAGCAGCTGCTGGCGCGCCTCGGTCAGCATATGGATATGATCTTCCAGCTCCGCAGTCTTGAGCTCGAGGCTCTGGGTGCGCTCGGCCACCTTCTGCTCCAGCTCGTCGGCGCTGCGAGCCATCTGCTGCTGGTGCGCCTCCTGCCTGTCCAGCATGGCGTCAAACTGGCGACCGAGCTGGGCCAGCTCGTGGTCAGGGTCGAGGGCCAGCGGGCCGATGCGAGCCGACTCCCCGGCCTGCACCTGCCGCACCACCTTGTGCATCCGCTCGATGGGGGAGAAGAGATCCCGCGCGCCGCGATAGACCAGCAGGCCGGAGAGCAGCAACAGCAGCACCACGCCGGAGCCCAGCTCCACCAGATTGGTGAGGTAGGTGCGGATAATGGGCCACTCGAGAAAGCCCACATAGAGCATGCCGAGCCGCTCGCCCCTGGCGCCCAAGAGCGGCTCGTAACCCGAGACATACCAGGCGTCGTGAACGAAGGCGCGGTCAACCCACATCTCCCCCCGTCCCAGCACCTGATCGCGCACTGGCGGCGAGACCCGGGTGCCCACCGCCCGACCCACCTGACGGCTGCTGCTGACCGGTACGTTGGTGCTCACCCGCAGATCGTCGAGAAACAGGGTGACGGTGCCGACGCTGCCATCCGGCAGGGTATTTTTGGCAAACACCTGCCCCTTGAGCTCATCCACCAGCCGGGTGCTGCCGTTGACAAGCTCGCCCCCCTCCAGCACCGCCCAAAGGGAGCCGTCGCGGCCCATCACCGGCGTCAGTGAGAGGCTGATCAATCCCCTGTTCTCCACCACCCTGGTGCCATCCCGCTGCCACAGCACAGCCCGCTTGGCCAGTTGCAGGGAGAGGGCGAGCATCTCCTGCTGTGACCAGACCACGAAGTGACTGACGCTGCGCCCGGCAGTGAGGGCGGCGCGCTCCTGCGCCGTCAGCTGATCCAGCTCGGGGCCACGGCGCAAGCGCAGAAAATCGAGACCATAGTTGGCCGCCAGCGGCATCACCCAGTCATGCAACTGATCCGGCGATTCCCGCAGCCGAAGCTGAAAGGCCCAGGCATCGCGTAGATGCTCGAGATGCTCGGTCTGGCGCTGCTGCTGCACCGTGATGGCGTGGTGGGCCACCCCAAGATCGCTGCGCACCGTGGTGAGCAGGTTCTGCCAGCTGTAGGTGAGAGTCCAGTAGAGGGTGAGCGCGATCATGCCCACCAGGGTGAGCATGATGGGCACCGAAGTAAGCAGCAGCAGGCGCCAGCGCACTTTGGTGCGCACGCAACGGGGCAACAGGGCGCGCATGCAGCGGGAGAGCAGGGTCAGTTTCATCGCCACTCCATCCGATCAGCCTTCCTCATTCGATGGCCCACTCCTTGAACTTGCGATCCAGCGTCTTGCGCGCCACCCCGAGCACCCGGGAGGCGGCCGACTTGTTGCCATCATGGCTCGCCACTACTTGCAGGATGTGGGCCTTCTCCACCTCCGCCAGCGGCCATGCCAGCGGGTAGCCCTCCTCGCTCGTGCCCGGTTCGGCGGGCTTGCTGCTCTGCCAGTAATCCGCCGGGGGCTTGCCCAGCAGCAGGCAGCGTTCAATGAGGTTGCGCAGCTCCCGCACATTGCCGGGCCAGGGGTAGGCTTGCATCGCTACCACATCCTCATGGGTCCAGCTCAAAGAGCCCATCCCCATCTCGGCGGTGAGCTGGCGGGTGAAGTGGTGCACCAGCGCGGGGATATCGTCGATCCGCTCCCGCAGCGGGGCGACCGGCAGCGCCACCACGTTGAGGCGATAGAAGAGATCTTCGCGAAAGCGGCCTGCCTCCACCTCGGCCTTGAGGTTGCGGTTGGTGGCGGCGACGATACGCACATCCACCGCCAATTCGCGCTCGGCCCCCACCGGGCGGATGGCCTTCTGCTCCAGCGCCCGCAGCAACGAGGCCTGCATGGCAAGGGGCATCTCGCCGATCTCGTCGAGAAACAGGGTGCCCTGATGGGCGACCCGAAACAGGCCGTCACGCCCCTTGCGGGCGCCGGTAAAGGCACCCTGCACGTGACCAAACAGCTCGCTTTCCAGCAGCTCCGGCGCGATGGAGGCGCAGTTGAGGGGCACAAAGGCCCCCATCCGGCCAGAGAGTTGATGCAGGGCGCGGGCCACTAGCTCCTTACCGGTGCCGGACTCCCCCTCCACCAATACGGCGGCATTGGAGGGGGCTACTCTGGCGATGAGCGTCTTGAGCTCGCGGGTCTTGGCACTGTCGCCAATCAGAGTGGGCGGGAAGAGCTTGCTCACCTCCCGGCGCAGCAGCAGGTTCTCCCGCTCCATCTGGCGGCGCTCGATGACTCTGTCCACCGCCTGCACCATCTGATCGAGGTTGAAGGGCTTGAGGATAAAGTCGCTGGCGCCGAGGCGCAGCGCCTTGAGGGCGGTCTCCATATCGCCAAAACCGGTCATGAAGATGATGTCGCTGCGACGGGTAGCGGGGTCGATGGCCTCGTGCCACTCGATGCCGGAGCGCCCCGGCAGCCGGATGTCGGCGATGATAAGGTCGAAGTGAAGGCGGCAGCGCAGGGCTTCCGCCTCCTCCACGCTGGCGGCAGTCTCAATCTGGGCAAAACGCTTGGCCAGCGCCTTGGCCAGAAAGCTGCGCATGCCGGGCTCATCGTCAACGATAAGCAGGGAGAGGGCAGACCAGCGGCTGGGAGGGAGTGTCATGGAAAAAAGTACCTCGGATGCACGTACGGTCGGTGAATGTCCCGATAACCGGAACCTTAGTGGGACATTTTGTCCTTACCGTATCAAAAGCACCAACACCAATTATTAAAAGCGATAACAAGCTCACCTAATTGATTTTAATAAGCTTCTGTTTTTAAACGGCAAACCGTGAATGCACCGGCAAAGGAACAGTTTGGCACCCTGCTTGCTTACTCTTGCCCTCTCCTCATCCACCCTGAAAAAAGTTGCATCACGATGACGATAAAAACCAGCCTCAAACGTTTTGCCCTCTCCCTCGCCGCCAGCCTGCTGATCGCCGGTGCGGCCCACGCCGAAGCGGATACTAATGCCACAAAAGCGCCGATCCGCCTCGCCACCACCACCAGTACCGAACAGTCCGGTCTGCTGGGCTGGCTGCTGCCCCAGTTCACCAAGGAGACCGGCTATCCGGTGCAGGTGATGGCGGCCGGTACCGGCCAGAGCCTGAAGATGGGCGAGAACGGCGATGCGGATCTGGTGATGACCCACGCCCCCTCTGCCGAGAAGCAGTTCGTCGACGCAGGCTTTGGCATCGAGCCGGTACACCTGATGTATAACGACTTCGTTATCGTCGGCCCGGCGAAAGATCCGGCGGGTCTGGCCAAGCTACACGATGCAGCCAAGGGGCTGCAGGCCATCAAGGATAAAGGCCAGACCTTTATCTCCCGCGGTGACGAGTCCGGTACCCACATCAAGGAGAAGACCCTGTGGCAAGCCGCTGACGTCAAACCCGAGTTTGCCGGTTACAAGTCCATCGGCCAGGGGATGGGCCCGACCCTGACCATGGCCTCGGAGCTCGGAGCCTACACCCTGACCGACCGCGGCACCTGGCTCGCCTACCAGAGCAAGCTGGATCTCGCCGTACTGCTGGAGGGTGACAAGCGCCTGTTCAACCCCTATCAGGTGATCCTGGTCAACCCCAAGCGCTACCCGGATCTCAACACCGAAGGGGCCCGCACCCTGAAGAACTGGCTGGTCTCCGAGCATGGCCAGAAGCTGATCGGCGACTTCAAGGTAGCCGGTCAGGCGCTGTTCGTAGCGGATGCCAACGGGAAATAATGGCAACCCTGACCCCTGCGATGACCTTGATGGCCCTCCCCCGGTTCGCTGAGGGAGGCGCCTGATGCCGACATTGATCGACACGACCGTATTGACGGCCCTCGCCCTGCACGATGAGAGAGAGGCGTCATGCCGACCTTGATCGATACCACGCTGGCGGCCCTCGCCCTGCTGTTCAGTGGTGACACCGAACTGTGGCAGGTGGTGGGGGTCTCCTTCTCCGTCTCCTGCATCGCTCTGCTGCTGGTGCTGCTGCCCGCCTTGCTGCTGGGCTTTGCCCTGGCCTATCTGCCGCTGCCCGGCCGCTGGCTCTGGCTCTCCTGCATTAACACCTTGCAATCGGTGCCGACCGTGGTGATTGGCCTCTTGCTCTACATGCTGCTGTCGCGGGCCGGCCCCTTTGGCGACTGGAAGCTGCTCTTTACCCAGCAGGCGATGGTGGTGGGGCAGATGCTGATCGCCTTTCCGGTGATCGCCACCATGGCCCACGCTGCATTTGTCCAGAGCGACCGGCGTGCCTGGGAGACCGCCCTGACCCTGGGGGTCTCCTGGCCCAAGGCGCTGATCGGCCTGATGCACGAGTGCCGCTTTGGCCTGCTGGCCGCCATCATCGGCGCCTTCAGCCGCATCGTCACCGAGGTGGGCTGCTCCATGATGGTGGGGGGCAATATCCTGCATTTCACCCGCAATATCCCCACCGCCATCGCGCTGGAGACCCAGAAAGGGGCCTTCACCCAGGGGGTGGCACTCGGCATAGTGCTGCTCACCCTAGCCCTGTTGCTCAACCTGCTGCTGACGGCCTGTCGCGGCCACAGCTATCTGAAGAACTGACCATGCCCCCACTGTGTATTAACAGGAGTACCCCATGGCTCTGACCGCCCACCAGCTGACGATGCGCTTTGGCGAGCGCCAACTGTTCGAGATTGACCGGCTCGCCATCGCAGCGGGGGATGCCATCTGGCTGCATGGAGCCAACGGGGTGGGCAAGACTACCTTGCTCAAAATCCTGGCAGGGCTGCTAGCCCCCACCCGCGGCCACACCAATCTGCCGGGGCGCTGGCAGCAGCGGCTAAACCGGCTGCTCAAGCGGGATCTGGGGCCGGGCCGGGTCACCTATCTGCACCAGACCCCCTATCTGTTCGATCGCACAGTGCACGACAACGTGGCCTGGGCGCTCGATAAACAGCTCGGCAGCGAGATCCGGGTGTTCGAGGCGCTGCGCCGGGTCGAGCTGGAGGGACTGGCGCGGGAGCACATCAGCATTCTCTCGGGTGGCGAACGGCAACGGCTGGCGATGGCCCGTGCCTGGGCACTGCAACCGGCCTTTCTGCTGATGGATGAGCCCACCGCCAATCTGGACACACATTCGGTTGCCCTGATGGCCGCATTGGCGCAAGATCTGCGAGAACATGGCAGCGGCCTGGTCGTCATCAGCCACCAGAGCAACGCCCTGACCGACCTGTGCGAGCGGCAATGGACCCTCGCCCGTGGCCAGCTGCAAGAGACGACCCCTTTAAAAATCATCGAGCGACATGACTTCAAAAAGCGACAGCCACTCTGATCCCGTTGCCGTATCAGCAGTGATCCTGGCAGGAGGCCGCGCCACCCGGATGGGGGGCGAAGACAAGGGATGGGTAGCACTGGCGGGACGCCCTCTTATCGACCACGTTCTGGCACGGCTGCGCCCCCAGGTGGATGAGGTGCTGATCAACGCCAACCGCAGTCAGGCCCGCTATCAGGCGCTGGCCCCGGTCATCAGCGATGACAACAACGACTATCTCGGCCCGCTGGCGGGCATGCAGGCTGGCCTTGCCGCCGCCCGTCACGACTGGGTGCTGTTCGTTCCCTGCGATGGCCCCGCCCTGCCACTGGATCTGATGAGCCGCTTTCGCGCCGCCCTGACCCCGGATACCGAGCTGGTGGTAGCCCACGACGGCGACTGGCTGCAACCCGTGGTGGCCCTGC
>NZ_QAJD01000123.1:0-1978 GCF_003061465.1 Aeromonas sp. HMWF017 | reverse complement strand
CCCGCCACAATATGGCGGTGGTGAGCTTTGCCGATCAGCCGGATGCCTTTATCAATCTCAACAGCCCTGCCGAGCTGGCCGCCTACGAGGCCCGTCTGCTTGCCCCGGCTATCGACCCCCAACAAGGAGTCACCTCATGACCCCGGCCCCCACTCTTCCCCTGCTCGGCTTCGCCGCCTGGAGCGGCACCGGCAAGACCACCTTGCTGGAGCAGTTGATCCCCCTGCTGGTGGATCGTGGCCTGCGCATCGGGGTGCTCAAGCACGCCCACCACGACTTTGATATCGACCAGCCGGGCAAAGACAGCTATCGCCTGCGCAAGGCGGGTGCCCGACAGATGATGGTTGCCTCCCGCCGTCGTCATGCCCGTATCATTGAGACGGAACTGGCCGAAGCCGATTTTCGCCAGCTGCTGGCCAGCTTCGATCAGACAGAGCTCGATCTGCTCTTGGTCGAGGGGTTCAAGCACGAACACTTCCCGAAAATCGAGCTGCACCGCGCCGAGATTGGCAAGCCGCTGCTCTTCCCCGAAGACCGGGACATCATCGCGCTGGCCAGCGATCAGCCCCAACAGAGTGGCGAACAACAGCAGACAAGCCTGCCCCGCCTCGATATCAACGATCTGGCGGCCATTGCCGACTTCGTCTGCCGCTGGCTTGACAGCTGCCAGAGCAAGGAGCCTGAAGCAGGCAAGGGCTTTCTCTCGGTCGAGGCGGCCCGCAACGCCATTCTGGCAGCCCTCACCCCGAGCACTGCCTGCAGCGACAAACCGTTGGCCCAATGCCACGGCGCCGTGCTGGCCGCCGATCTGATCAGCCCCATCAATGTGCCCCCCCACGCCAACTCGGCGATGGATGGTATTGGCCTTCGCAGCGACGATCTCGCCGCCGGCCGCTGGCAGCTGGTGGGGGAAGTGCTGGCAGGCCAGCAGCGCTACGAGCCTGTGCTGGCCGGTCAGGCGGTGCAGATCATGACCGGCGCTCCGCTGCCCCCCGGGGTAGATACTGTGGTGATGCGGGAAGAGACGCTGATTGAAGGTGAGTGGGTCACCGTCACCGCCCCGATCCGCGCAGGGCAGAATGTGCGCCTCGCCGGGGAAGATCTCACCAAAGGTGCGGTCGCCATCCCGGCCGGTACCTGGCTTGGCGCCCCCCAGCTGGGGCTGGCGGCATCACTCGGTCAAGCCAGTCTCACTGTACGCACCCCGCTGAAAGTGGCGCTGTTCAGTACCGGTGACGAGGTGCAGGCCCCGGGCGAGCAGCTCGCCCCCGGCCACATCTTCGACAGCAACCGCTTCACCCTGATGGCCCTTATCCGCGCCGCCGGTTGCGAGGTGATGGACCTTGGCATCATTCCCGATGACAAGACCATTCTGCGCCAGCAGCTGGAGCAGGCCGCCGCCAGCGCCGATCTGGTGTTGAGCTCGGGCGGAGTCTCGGTGGGCAATGCCGACTTTATCAAGCTGGTGCTGGCGGAGCTCGGCCAGATCGATTTCTGGCGCATCCAGATGCGGCCGGGTCGCCCGCTCGCCTTTGGCAAGCTGGGGCAGACCCCCTTCTTCGGCCTGCCGGGTAATCCGGTGGCGGCGATGATCTGCGTGCTGCAGTTTGTCGAGCCCGCCATCGCCCGCTTGCAAGGCAAGCGGTGGCAGCCGCTGCGCCTCTCGGCACTGGCAGACGAGAAGATGAAGAGCCGCCCGGGGCGCACCGAGTTTCTGCGCGGCATCTTTCATCAGGACCGTAACGGCCAGTTGCGGGTGCGCACCACAGGGCCACAGGGCTCCGGCATTCTCAGCTCCATGGCCGATGCCAACTGCCTGATTGAAATCGTACCGGATCAACCCGGGATCGCCGTTGGCGAGCGGGTCTGGATCCACCCCCTGCAGGGACGACTGGCCTAAATCCCGACGGGGCGTTGGCCGGATGCACAGCGCCCCGTCCCCCACCTGACAGGAGGCAGACCGTGCGTCTTGATGCCC
>NZ_QAJD01000122.1:27633-53334 GCF_003061465.1 Aeromonas sp. HMWF017 | reverse complement strand
GGCGGGATCGGGTCCGTGCATCTGGTCTCCTTGGATGGACCGGGCTAGAGCGCCGGGAAGTAGCAGGCGCTCATGTCGATGGGGTGATCGGGGCAGCCTGGCAGATAGAATTGCCAGCCCGCATCGGAGAAGGCGCGCAGTTCGGTTTCGACAAACTTGATTGCGAGGCTCAGGGCCTGCAGGCTGTCGATGCCGTAGATAAAGGTCTTGTCGCTCAGCCCCGCCAGCTTCACCTTGCAACGCCAGTCACCGCTGGCGGACTTGGGATCCGGCTCGGGGGCCTTGATGGCGATCTTGAGGACGAGCTGTTCCCCTTCGGTGCTGATGGCGTCGAAGCGGGCGGTAACGATGGCGTTTTTCATCTGGCGATTCCTTTTCCGTGGTACAGCCCCTGCGGTTGCGGGTGACTGGCTCCCTGATGGCTGATGAGGTGAAAACTGGACTCAGGACGGCCAGCGTAAATGAACTTGTGAGTTGAAACAATGGGATATGCGCGACCGGGGGAGGGGGCTTTCGCTACTGTGAGCGAGCGCAGTGGCGGGAGTAGCAACGCGCTGGCCACCCGTGGTGGCCGAGAGGCTGACGGGCTGCTAGATGTAAAGGATTGTTGGCTGTGGCCGCAGATTTTTCTGCGCTGACGATGAGGGCGAGTGAGTCCTCTTGAGGCAGAATATCTCCCCCCTGTTTGACGTTGAAGTACAGGAGTCTCCGTGGCGCTTTCGGTAACCCAGCTTTATGAAGTGATGGCCCAGCTGCCAGATCCCGTCTTTATCCTCAGTGAAGATGGCTATTACGTGGAATATATCGGCGGCATGGAGCAGCAATCCTATCACGATGGCAATCCGCTGGCGGGCAAGCAGCTGGCCGATGTGCTGCCACCCGAGATGGCCATATGGGTCAAGGCGCAGGTAG
Source organism: Aeromonas sp. HMWF017 (assembly GCF_003061465.1). Classification (NCBI taxonomy): domain Bacteria; kingdom Pseudomonadati; phylum Pseudomonadota; class Gammaproteobacteria; order Aeromonadales; family Aeromonadaceae; genus Aeromonas; species Aeromonas sp. HMWF017. The sequence goes on along the minus strand of NZ_QAJD01000122.1, from coordinate 52,422 downwards.
CCGAATCGCTGGCGAGCGGTCAGGTGCGAGTGGTGGAGTATGAGCTCTCAGCAGCCGAGGTGGGGGGGATCAATGCTGCCGTTGGGCCGCAAGGGATACAACGTTTCGAGGGCAAGATTGCGCCGCTGCCCTCCCTCTATGATGGCAAGCGGGCGGTGGCCTGGGTGACCCGCAATATCACCCGCCAGTACGAGTTGCAGCAGCGACTGCTGCGCCAGAGTGAAACCGACCAGCTGACTGGCCTCCATAACCGCCGTTTCTTCTTCGAACACTGTCAGCCGCTGCGGGCAGGGGAGGCGCCCTGCGGTCTTATCATGCTCGACATCGATCACTTCAAGCAGATCAACGATCGTTACGGCCATCAGCAGGGAGATCGAGCCTTGCAGCGATTCAGTAGTTGTATCGATGCCCTGTTGCGGGCGGATGACCTCTTTGTGCGCAGCGGTGGCGAGGAGTTTCTGATCCTGCTGCCGCGGATCGATGAAGCCGGTTTGCAGCAGATGGCGGAGCAGATCCGTGCCGCCGTCGAAGCGCTGCCTGCCGATCCGGTTGCCATCACGGTCAGTCTGGGCACAACTCTGGTGCAGCCGGAGGAGGAGATCAATCAGGCGCTGACCCGGGCCGACGAGTGGCTCTATCGGGCCAAGCGGGCAGGCCGCAACCGGGTGGCGCACTGCCCGGCAGGTTGAGAGTGCCGCCCCGGTCGCTGTGGGAAATAGCCTGCGCTTTTACTCTGAATAAATTGGCTGACATCACTGTCAATTAGTAGAAAAGTTGGCCGTATTATTTAACTCATATTCCACAGCTTAAGGTGTTAATATTATCGGCCTGATCGCTGGTCTTATTTGTGTTGTTGGGCAACAGCATGAGGTTTTATCGGTATGTTATCAAACAGGCGTGAATCTGGTTTTGGGTGACGAATGTGATACATCCTGTTGTCTTTTGAAACATTCCGATTCAAACAGTCATGAATTATTAACCTTGACCCGGATAGCGATTTCAACGATGGTAGCGTGGCAGCTCCGTTTCTCTCCGGTGGCCCTGTTGGCCGCTGGCGGCGTTGTTTTTTCATGTGCAGGGCGATATGCAACGACATATCTCCAGCCTGTTATTCGGGCCAATAAAAATAATGATGACAGATTAATAAGGTATATATTGCAATGAGTGTTTCTATTGCTGAAAAGAGTAACCCTGTTTCAAAATTGAAATGGGAGAAAAGCGATTCGGTATGGACCATGGGCCTATATGCCACTGCTGTCGGTGCCGGTACGTTATTTCTCCCTATTACTGTTGGCAGTAATTCTCCGGTTATTTTGCTGTTTATTTTATTGCTGGCTTTTCCGCTCTCTTATTATTCCCATCGGGCGTTGAGCCGCTTTGTGCTCTCCAGCTCCCACAAGGAGGGGGATATCACCCATGTGGTGGAGGAGCACTTCGGGGCGCGGGCGGGCAAGCTGCTGATGCTGGTCTATCTGACCGCCTTCTACCCCATCATTCTGGTCTACAGCATCTCCATCACCAACGCGATCCAGAGCTTTGTGGTGCACCAGCTGGGGGATGCCGAGATCCCGCGCGGTCTGCTGGTGCTGGGGGTGATGCTGGGTCTGCATCTGGTGCTGCTGGCGGGCAAGCAGATCGTGGTGTCGGCCATCAGCGTGCTGGCGCTGCCCATGGTCGCTTTCCTCATTGGCCTCTCCATCTATCTGCTGCCCCAGTGGAGCCTCTCCTACTTCAGCGAGAGTCAGGCGGTGGAGTGGCGTGATCCGGCGTTCTGGAAATCCCTTTGGCTGATCGTGCCGGTGATGGTGTTCTCCTTTAGCCATGCTCCTATTATTTCCTCCTTCAGCGCGGCGCAGAAGAAGCGTTGTCAGGAGAGTGCCGACCTGCGCGCCAAGCGGATCATCAAGTGCAGCAGCATGCTGATTTGCGGCAGCGTGCTCTTTTTCGTGGTGAGCTGCGTGATGAGCCTGAGTCAGGCAGAGATGGCGCTGGCCCGCACCGACAATATCTCGGTGCTGTCGGCGTTGGCGAACAAGTTCTCCAATCCGCTGATCGCCTATGTGGGGCCGCTCATCGCCATTCTGGCCATGTCCAAATCTTTCCTCGGCACCTCCATGGGGGTGAGCGAGGGGACGGTGAGCATGGTGAGCGGTGCCTGTCAGGGGCTGGGGCTCTCCCTCAAGGAGTCAACCATCGCCCGGGTGTCATCGGTGATCCTGTTTATGGTGACCGCCGTCATCACCTATCTGAACCCCAATGTGCTCGACATCATCGAGCGCGTTAGTGGCCCGCTGATCGCGGTGATCCTGTTTCTGCTACCGGCCTGCTCCATCTATCGCTTGCCCGCACTCAAGCGTTATCGCGGGCCGAGTACCCTTTTTGTGTTGGTGATGGGGCTGCTTGCCATCTCGGCCCTTATCTACGATCTGCTTTGACCGGGCGGTATCCCGCACAAATCAAAAAGGGCGACCATCTGGTCGCCCTTTTTCTGTGCATCGGGGTTAGCCGAGCAGGCCGCTGGCGCTCTGGCCCGCCATCAGCAAGCCGATGGCCAGCACGCTGAACCAGACCAGGGTTGCGCTTACCAGCAGATAGCCGCTGGCGACAAACAGACCATCCCGCTGCAACATGCCGGTGGCCAGCAGCAGGATGGCCCAGGCGGGCATGGCGTTGGTGAACGGGATGGCACCCAGGGGCAGCATCAGCAGCAGGGCAGCCAGCATGATCAGCAGGCCGTTGCAGCGGTTGACCGTGCTGCTGCCGGTCAGCACCAGTAGGCGCGGGCGGATAACGCGATCGACCCGGGCCAGCAGATCCGCCCCCTTGTGCAGGGTCGGCTTGAGCTGGTCGGCGGCGAAGCGGCGCTCCATCAGCATGGCGGGCAGCCAAGGCACCCGATTGAGGGTGATGCCGATGCCGATAAAGAGGATCAGCAGGCCAAACGGGGTGCTGACCCCGGGAATGGAGACCGGCAGCAGGAAGGGGACGGTGAGCAGCACGCAAAACAGCAGCATTCCCTGTTCGCCCACCAGCTCCAGCATCTGGCGCAGGCTGATGTGGCTCTCGTCGATGGCATGCGCGGTGGCCCGCAGGGTATCCGCGAGGGTGGTTTGGGGGTCGTGAAGTTGCGCGGCAACCATTCCCTGATGTCCTTCTGAGTAGTGATAACGGGCCCCGATGACCCGATTTGGCGCCAGCATACGTGGCAGAGGTTAACCGTCGATGAATGGTGGCAGGGGGGCATAGCGGCGCCAGTGGGGCGGTGCGGCAGGGTTCAGGCGAGAGGGAAATCCCGCGATGAAAGTGATCCGGTACAGCCGCCGTTTAGGATGGGCCTAGGACGCCTCTGGTATGCTTTCTGCACAATCACACAGGGAGCAGGGGATGATGATGAAGAGAGCCGGGATAGTGATGATGGGGCTGTTGCTGCCACTGGGGCAGGCCTGGAGTAGCGAGGCCGCGACCACATCCGGTTGGCAGGTGACGCCGTTTGTCGGCTACAGCTCAGCCATCGACTTCGAGAAGAGTGACGATGTGGTGCAGCCGGTGCCGCTTTCTGCATCGTTTGATTCACTGCAGGGACAGGGCTCCGGTAGCTGGGGTCTTTTTATCAGCAAGGAGGTGGATGATCCGGGCATGATCGAGCTGCTCTACAGCCATCAGTCCACCACCCTCTCTCCCGACCAGCCGGATCGCCTGACGGTGGACATCCTGCACTTTGCCGGTGCGCTGACCCTCTCTGACAACCTGATGGCGCCCTACATCGGCGCCGGGATCGGGGTGACCCGCTTTGCCGCCTACGACAGCGAGGTGACCCCTTCCATGTCGCTGGCGCTCGGGGTGCAACCGCGCCTCGCCGAGCATCTGGCGCTGCGGGCCGAGGTGCGCGGTTATGGCTCGCTGGTCAACGACAACAACCAGTTTCTCTGCAACCCGGAGCAGTGCGTGTTCAAGGTGCGCGGGGAGCTGGTAACCCAATGGCAGGCCAATATCGGTCTTACCTTCCGCTTTTAGGCGAGGGGATTTTCCCCATAAAACAGGGGCCATTGGGCCCCTGTCTCAGCAGCAATCTTCCGCCGTGATCGGCAATCAACCTGCAGATCTTCATGCCTCCTTGTTAGTCGGCATCGCCCATACCGCGCAGTTTCTGCCCGCCTCCTTGGCGCCATAAAGCGCCTGATCCACCCGTTTGAACAGCGAGACTGCCGGCTCCTTGGGCTCGCGGATCCCCACTCCCAGACTGACCGTTATGGTATGGGCTGGATCGGGGGCTATGGTGCGGGTCGCAGTGAGCAGGGTGTTGGCCAGTTGCTGCAGCTCGGCTTCGTGGGTGACGGGCAGCAGCAGGGCAAACTCTTCACCACCGACACGGGCCGCCAGCGCACCCGGCGGGCAGTGCTGTTGCAACAGCTCGCCAAACTGTTGCAACACCCGATCCCCGATATCGTGGCCGTAGTTGTCATTGATTAGCTTGAAGTGATCGAGATCCAGCAGGATGAGGGCGTGGCAAGTCCCCTGCTCCAGAAACAGCTGCTGATGAAAGTAGCGCCGGTTTGGCAGCCGGGTCAGATCGTCGAACAACGCCTGCTGTCTGAGCTGGGTATTGATGTGGAAGAGGTGGTGCATGGTGCTCAGGATACCGATGCTGCTGAGCAGGATGCCGCTGGAGCGCAGCAGATCCTCGGCATAGATGGCGAGCCAGAGTGGCTGCGCCACCAGTTCATCCATGATGTCGGCGGTGGCCCCCATGATCCACAACATCAGACCGCAGGAGAGCATGCGGTAGGTGCGGGTGGGCAGGTGGGCGCACTGCACCACCCAGAACAGGAACAGCATGGTGAGCCAGTTGATCACCTCGAAGCCAAAGCTGACGGCGTAAAAACGCTCGTAAGGGAAGTGGGGCAACAGCAACAGATGAAGGGCCATGATGGCCAGCATCACTATCCCCAGCAGCGCGATGTGGGCGCGATGCTCCCGGTCGAGATGACGGTAGTGGGAGAGGCTGATGTCGAGACGATCGAACTGCATGGTGTTCCTCGGATTGGGCCTGCCATCAGGTTGCAAACAAGAGACTGTGTAATGGCATGCCGTGGTCGGATAACAGGAAACGGCTGGTCTGTCAGTGTAAACGAGCGGGCCCGCAGCGCGCGATATCGATGACGTCAGCTTGTGGGCTGGCTCAGGGTTTGCGCACTTCTGGTGCGCGACGTATCGCCTGCCCTGCGACAGGGCGACCCTGGGCAGGTTAGCGCAGCTCATGCGCCAAATTGGTGCATTGATGATACATGATCTTACTAATGTAATGATTTAAAAGGATTTAAATTTTTGGCCCGCTTTATGCTTTTTACATGTCAGACGGTCTCTTGCGGTCATCGATGGCAGACGCAGTGATGAGGAAGTGGCAAGAGACATCCCCGTGCAGGGCGCGGGTGTGATTCTGGCGGGTTGCAGCAACACCTTGCGGTTCGCCACAGATTCAATCAGGGAAACGGAGCCGGTCTTGTACCGGTACGACAGGGAAGGAGAGTGCTCTATGGTCAAAAAATGGATGATGGCGGGTCTGACGATGTTGCCTGCCTTGCTGGTTACCCCAAGTTGGGCCGAAGAGGTCGCTCAGGTACAGGCTGCGGTGGCTCCGGTTGCCGCCGTGACAATCAACAAGGGTGACAACACCTGGATGCTGCTTTCGGCGGCGCTGGTGATCCTGATGTCGATCCCCGGTCTGGCCCTCTTCTACGGTGGTCTGGTGCGGGCCAAAAACATGCTGAGCGTGCTGATGCAGGTCTTTACCCTGTTCTGCCTCATCTGTGTGCTCTGGGTGATCTACGGCTATTCGCTGGCCTTTACCGAGGGGGGCAATTTCTACGGCTCCTTCAGCAAGGTGCTGCTCAAGGGGGTGACCCCTGACTCCATCGCCGCCACCTTCAGCAAGGGTGTCGGGATCAGCGAGCTGATCTATGTGGTGTTCCAGGGGGCCTTTGCCGCCATCACCTGCGGCCTTATCGTGGGGGCGTTTGCCGAGCGCATCAAGTTCGCTGCCGTGCTGCTCTTCTCGGTGATCTGGTTCACCTTCGCCTATATCCCGCTGGCTCATATGGTGTGGTACTGGGCGGGTCCGGATGCCTATACCAGCGCCGAGGCTGCGGCCACGGCGACTGCAACTGCCGGTTATCTGTTCCAGCATGGTGCGCTGGACTTTGCAGGCGGCACCGTGGTGCACATCAACGCCGCAGTGGCGGGTCTGGTGGGTGCCTATCTGGTGGGCAAGCGTCTGGGCTACGGTCGTGATCCCATGACCCCCCACAGCCTGACCATGACCATGATCGGCGCCTCCCTGCTCTGGTTCGGCTGGTTCGGTTTCAACGCGGGCTCCGCGCTGGAAGCCAACGGTATCGCCGCACTCGCCTTTATCAACACCTGGGTGGCGCCGGCTGCGGCAGCTCTCTCATGGACCTTGGCCGAGTGGGTGATGAAGGGACGTCCCTCCCTGCTGGGTGCGGCATCCGGTGCGGTGTCCGGTCTGGTGGTGATCACCCCAGCAGCCGGTTTCGTCGGTGTGGGTGGTGGTCTGGTGATGGGCCTTATCAGTGGCGTGGCGGGTCTGTGGGGTGTCCACGGTCTCAAGCGCATGTTGGGAGCCGATGACAGTCTGGACGTGTTTGGCGTACACGGGGTGTGTGGTATTCTCGGCGCCCTGCTGACCGGCGTCTTTGCCAGCCCGGATCTGGGCGGCACCGGGGTGTGGGATTATGTCACCAATCAGGTTGCCGAGGGCTACTCCATCCTGACTCAGGTGAAGATCCAGGCTATCGGGGTCGGTGTCACCCTGCTCTGGTCAGGAGCCGTAGCGGCGATTGCCTTCAAGGCGGTCGACATGCTGGTGGGTCTGCGGGTGAACGGCGATGCCGAGCGGGAAGGGCTGGATGTTACCTCCCACGGCGAGAAGGCTTACAGCATGTAATCCCGAACGTCAGACAACAAAAAACCGCCGGAACCGGCGGTTTTTTTATGACTCTAAAGCTGCAAAGCCTGAGTTCACACTCTTAGTTCACGACGGCCACGTTGATGCTGCCATTGCCCTGGGTCATGCGCACGCGAGCACCCGGGGTGAAGGTGGGGCTGGCTTTCTGCACGACCACGATGGCTTCGCCGTTCTCTTTCTTGATCTCCAGCTCGACGCCGTCGACCTGATTCATCTTGTTGCCGATGGCGTTGCCTGCCGCTGCACCGGCGATGGCGCCGCCTGCGGCTGCGATGTCGCGTCCGGTGCCGCCACCGACTGTGCTGCCCAGCAGGCCACCGACTACGGCGCCGCCAATGGTGCCAATCAGGGAGTTCTCATCGGCCTGGATCTTCACCGGGCGGGTGGAGATGATGGTACCGTAGCTGACGGTCTGCACCTGTTTGGCGCGGTCTTTGGTGTAAACATCGCCAGAGTAAACGTCACTGTTGGCACATCCGGTGATGGTGGTCGCTGCCAGCAGGGCAATAAGGGTCATACGCTTCAACATGGTGGGCCTCCTGGGCTGCACGTAATTTGAACAATCCGGTTGATGAGTGAACTTTACTCCAACCCCGTCACACATGAAATCGGCAAAATGTAACCAATTATGCGTTCTGTAACCGGTTTTGTCCTTGAATCGCAGCTGTACCGGAGTGGGTTTTAACCAGCAGCAGACGGTCTTCTCCGGGGCCGAAATAGTCGGCTACTTCCGCCTGCAATGTGTAACCGAGCCGGTAGTAGAGGCGCTGGGCCGGATTGGCCGGATCGACCGTGAGCCGCAGTTCGCTGATCTGCAGCGCCTGCTGGTTGGCCTCCATCTGGCGCATCATTCGCTCGGCCAAACCAAAACCGCGCGCCTCGGGCAGCACCGCCAGCGAGAGCACCCAGCCTTGCGACCGCTCCTGACCGAATCCCCCCAGCACATAACCCACCAGCAGCCCCTCGTATTCGGCCACCAGCAACAACTCGGGCCACAAATCCATCGCCTGACGGAAGAAGAAGGCGGGATAGACATCTTCGCCAAACACCTTGGCATCGATCTGCCAGATGGCGTGCATGTCATTGTGGGTAGCGGTGCGTAGCAGGGGCGGGTTGTGGTGCATCAGGACTCCATTGGCAGCAAACGGATCGGCAACGCCGCTGACCTTGGGGTCAACGGCAAAAAAGGAGTCATAGGGTAGTGGTCATCCCCTGCCGGATGCAAGGGATTGGCGGTTATGGCGGCAGGGGGCGGCTCTGGGGCAGTTTGGGAGCCTTGCGCAAGCCGTCGAGCAGATGGCGAAGGGTGAGCCAGGGGTGGCGCAGCAACATGCGCGGGCCGCTCCACTTCATCACCTGCTGGATCTGTTTGCGCATCGCCGGTGCGTAGCAGTGGATATTGCAGTTGGCACAGGTGGGTTTGTGGCCGTGGCCATAACGGCAGCGACGAAGGCGCTGATGGGCGAAATCCCGCAACTGGCGACAGTGGCGGCAATGGGGATCCTGATGATGGTGCTGGCAGTAGAGGCGGATCATGGCGCTGACCGTCTGCTGCTCGCGCATGAGTCTGGGATGGTCACTCGCCTTTTTGCTGGCTGCGGCGTGTGAGCCCCGGGCTGGGCTGGCATGATGACTTTTCATGGCCGCCATTCTCCTGACCTGCTCGCTTTGGGTGTTGATACAGGTCAAAAGGGGGGATAAAAAACAGGGCCCGCAGGCCCTGTGTCATCAGATGAGGCTGGTTGCCTGCTCCAGCCAGGCGAGATCCTCGCCCTCGAGCAGCGGGCTCAGGCGGCGGAACACCTCGACATGGTATTCGTTGATCCAGCGGAATTCGGCCGGGCTCAGCAGGCTGCGGTCGATCAGGCGGGTATCGAACGGCACGTAGGTCAGGCGCTCGAAGCCCAGCATCGGCAGCTCGCCAACTTGTTCCAGCTCGGTCACGACTACCAGGTTCTCGCAACGGATGCCAAAGCCATCTTCACGGTAGTAGCCCGGCTCGTTGGAGAGCACCATGCCCGGTTGCAGGGCGACCATGCTCCCTTTCGGCGCGATGCGCTGGGGCCCTTCGTGGACACTCAGGAAGTGGCCGACGCCGTGGCCGGTGCCGTGGTCGTAGTTGTAACCGGCTTGCCACAGCGGCATGCGGGCCAGCACGTCGAGCTGGATACCGGCGGTGCCACGGGGGAAGCGGGCCTGATCCAGCGCGATATGACCCTGCAGAACCCGGGTAAACATCGCCTTTTGCTCTTCGCTCACCTCACCCACCTTGATGGTGCGGGTGATGTCGGTGGTGCCATCCATATACTGGGCGCCGGAGTCCAGCAGATAGAGGCTGTCCTGGCCAAACGCGCGCGGGGTGCCGTTGGTGTGGTGGTAGTGGCACATGGCGGCGTTGGGGCCGAGCGCAGAGATGGTATCGAAGCTCGGCTCGACGTAGTGCTCCTGCTCGCGGCGGAACGCTTCCACCTGATCGGCCAGAGTACCTTCATCCACCCCCTCAAACTCGCCGGAGGCGACCAGCCGATCCAGCCAGGCGAGGAAGCGGGTCATGGCCACACCATCACGCAGGTGAGCGGCACGCATACCGGTCAGCTCGATTTCGTTCTTGCACGCTTTCGGCAGCATGGTGGGGTCTTGGCCAGCCACCAGAATGGCACCCGCCTCTTCCATGACGAGCTGGGTCCAGGCGTTGGCGCTGTCCGGATCGGCCAGCACCTTCTGCTGATCTTCACCGATGCGCTTCAACACGTCGCCCAGCTTGTCGATGGGGTAGACGGAGACATCCTGCCCCACGTGCTGGGTAAAGGCGAAGCAGTCAATTTTGTCGGTATCGACGAAGAAATCCATGCTGGTGTTGGCGTAGAGCACGGCAAAGCCCAGCACCACCGGCAGCCGGTCGATATCGCGGCCACGCAGGTTGAGCAGCCAGTTGATGGGCTCGGCCTGGGTCAGCAGCACTGCATCCAGCCCGCGCTTGCGCAGGTCGGCCGCCAGCTGTTCACGTTTGGACTGGCTGGACTGGCCCGCCAACTCCTCGCTGTAGAGGATGACCGGGCTCTTGGTCGGCTCCGGGCGATCGCTCCAGTTCAGGTCGATGGGGTTCTGCTCGACGCGGATCAGCTCGATACCGCGATCGGCCAGCACGGCTTTGGCATTCTTGTACCAGGTCAGGCTGTGCAGGCGGGCATCGAAGCCAACCCGGGAGCCTGACGGCAGCTGCTCGGCCAGCCACTGGACATGGGGATTTTCAATGAGGTGGAGGAATTCGAACAGTTCGGCGGGAGTTTGCATCCGCGCCTGCACCGTATAGCGACCATCGACAAAGAGGGCTGCTCGCTGGGCCATGATGATGGCGACGCCGGCAGAGCCGTTGAAACCGGTGATCCAGTCAAGCCGCTCGGCATAGGCGGGGATGTACTCGCCGAGGTGCTCATCATCGTGGGGGACGATAAATGCGTCCAACTCCTGCATGGCCAGCTCGGCCCTGACTTGGGCGACGCGGGTTTCAATTATCTCGAAATTATTCATGTCGTTAGTGCCAGATGGTTGCTATATGAGTGTTCAGTTTTTATGGCCGCTGGCCAGGATCCGCTTGATCGACTGACCCGCCGCTTCGATATGTTGCCTGAGCAGCACCACCGCCTCGTGCTTGCGCCGGGCGCGGCACAGTTCCAGCAATTGGGCGTGTTCACGCTCCGCCTTGTCCACGCCGTCGCTGGCAAAGAGCAGCTCGAAGCGGACATAGCGGTCACAGCTCAGATTGATCTGGGCGATCAGTTCAAGTGCCTGGGGGCGACCGGCTGCCTGATAGAGGGTGGCGTGAAAGCTGTGGTTCAACTCGGCCCAATGTTCGATCTGGGTGCCTGACTCCAGGGCGTGATCAAACTGGGCGAGGATCGCCTCCGCTTGCGCGAAGGTGGCTTCCGTCATCTTGTCGACGGCGTGAAACAGGGTATCGGCTTCCAGCAGCGCTCGCAAATAAAAGAGCTCTTCAATGGCCGAGGCGTCCAGCATGGTGACCACGGCGCCGCGATGGGCTTCGAACTTCACCAGCCCCTGCGCTTCCAGCTGCATCAGGGCTTCGCGCACCGGGATGCGGCTCACTGCCAGCTCTTTGGCGATGGCATCCTGACGCAAGGGGGCGCCAGCGGGGAACTCCCCACGGAGGATCCGGCCACGGAGGTTTTCCATCACCATCTGGGTTCGGGTCTTGTAGGGTGGGGTCATGGTCGGGTCACGATTGGGCGTTACAGAATTGTATATTGTATAAAGTTTGGCTGAATCTAACCTGTCACAATGGGCAAAGGCAAGGTTTTGGCCCCTTTAACGGGGCCGATGGCGGCGTTCGGGGCTCCACAAAAACAAAAATGCCGGTCAGCGTGGCTGACCGGCATGATGTCACTGATACGAAGCGAGCCTGTTACAGCTGCGGGCCTGCCGCAACCAGACGTTTGCCTTCGTCGTTATCGGTGAAGCGCTCGAAGTTCTTGATGAAGCGCCCTGCCAGATCGACGGCCTTGGCATCCCACTCGGCCTTGTCGGCGTAAGTGTCGCGCGGGTCGAGGATCGCCGGGTTCACATCGTGCAGCGCGGTCGGGATCTCCAGATTGAAGATCGGCAGCACCTTGGTCTCGGCCTTCTCGATGGAGCCATCCAGGATGGCGTCGATGATGGCGCGGGTATCCTTGATGGAGATGCGCTTGCCGGTGCCGTTCCAGCCGGTGTTGACCAGATAGGCCTCTGCACCTGCCGCTTCCATCCGTTTCACCAGCTCCTGACCGTACTTGGTCGGGTGCAGGGAGAGGAAGGCTGCGCCGAAGCAGGAGGAGAAGGTCGGAGTCGGCTCTGTGATGCCGCGCTCGGTACCGGCCAGTTTGGCGGTGAAGCCAGACAGGAAGTGGTACTTGGTCTGCTCCTTGGTCAGTTTGGAGACCGGAGGCAGCACGCCGAAGGCGTCGGCAGTCAGGAAGATCACCTTGGTGGCGTGACCAGCCTTGGAGACCGGCTTGACGATGTTGTCGATGTGATAGATGGGGTAGGAGACACGGGTGTTCTCGGTCTTGGAGCCATCATCGAAGTCGATGGTGCCATCGGCAGCAACGGTCACGTTCTCCAGCAGTGCATCGCGACGGATGGCGTGGTAGATGTCCGGCTCGGCCTCTTCGGAGAGCTTGATGGTCTTGGCGTAGCAGCCCCCTTCGAAGTTGAACACGCCGTGATCATCCCAGCCATGCTCGTCATCGCCGATCAGCTGACGCTTGGGATCGGTGGAGAGGGTGGTCTTGCCGGTGCCGGAGAGGCCGAAGAAGATGGCAACGTCGCCGTCCTGACCCACGTTGGCGGAGCAGTGCATGGAGGCAATGCCGCGCAGGGGCAGGAAGTAGTTCATCATGGAGAACATGCCCTTCTTCATCTCGCCACCGTACCAGGTGCCACCGATGAGCTGCATCTTCTCGGTCATGTTGAAGGCAACAAAGTTCTCGGAGTTGAGACCCTGCTCCTTCCAGTTCGGGTTGGTGCACTTGGCACCGTTCATCACCACGAAGTCAGGCTTGAAGGTTTTCAGCTCTTCATCACTCGGGCGGATGAACATGTTTTTCACGAAGTGTGCCTGCCAGGCCACCTCGGTGATGATGCGCACGGCCAGGCGGGTATCCGGGTTGGCACCGCAGAAACCGTCGACTACAAACAGGCGCTTGCCGGAGAGCTGTTTGGTGACCAGCCCTTTCAGATGTGACCACACTTCCGGGGTAATGGCTTTGTTATCGTTTTTACCCTGGTCAGACCACCACACAGTATCCTGGGTAGTGGCATCTTTGACGATATATTTATCTTTCGGGGAGCGACCGGTGAAGATACCGGTGTTTACGTTGACGGCGCCCAGCTCGGTCACCACACCGCGCTCGAACCCTTCCAGGTCAGGGCGTGTCTCTTCCGCGAAAAGCTGCTCGTAAGAGGGGTTGCGAACGATTTCTTGGCTGTTTTTGATGCCGTACTGGTCCAGTCCTAATTGTTGGGCCAGGGTGGGTTCTGCCACGATTGTCATTGTATTCTCCTGGGTTCAGAGGTTGGTAGGGTTCTATCTGACGGTCATCCTATCACTTAGGTGGTAGAGTTTAGCGATCGCCATCAAACTTTATAAAATAGGGTATTTTTTTGTTATTAAAGTTAAAGGCGGGTTTTGCCCGCCTTTAATTAGTGTAACTGGTTTGCATCATTGCCGGGAGCCCTGCTGAACAGGGTTTCGACATCGATCCCATTAAATTGGTACTGGGCGCCGCAATAATCACAGTGCATGTCGATCTTGCCGAGCTCCTGCACCATCTCCATCACCTCTTCCTTTTCTATCTGCAACAGGGCTCCTTCGCAGCGCTCGCGGGAGCAGGTGCAACGGAACTCGACCGCCTGCGGATCGAACACCCGCACCTTGTCCTGATGGTAGAGACGGTAGAGGATCTCTTCTGCCTGCAGGCCGAACAGCTCTTCATCCTTGATGGTGCTGGTGAGCTGGGTCAGGTGATCGAAATCGTTGCTGTGATCCTCGCTCTGGGCGGGCAGCTCCTGCAGCATGATGCCGGCAGCACGCGGCGCACCTTCGTGATCGCCGGTGCGGATCCACAGCTTGGTGGCCAGCTGTTCGGAGCGGGCGAAGTAGTGCTCCAGGCAGCCCGCCAGGGTATCGGCGTCCAGCGCGATGATGCCCTGATAGCGCTCGCCCTGCTCCGGGGTGATGGTGATGATCAGCTGGCCGTTGCCAATCAGGCTCTGCAGCTTGCCATCGCTCGGCAGCTCGCCTTCATAGCGGGCCACGCCGCGCAGCTGCTGGTTGTTGTCACCGTTGATCACGGCCAGACGCACCGGGCCATCGCCCTGCAGCTGCACCGTGATGGAGCCTTCAAACTTGAGGGTGGCGGTCAGCAGGCTGGTGGCGACCAGCAGCTCGCCCAGCAGTTTTTGCACCTGCACCGGGTAGTTCTGGGCTTCCACTACGTGGCGGTAGGTGTGATCCAGCTGGACCAGCTCGCCACGCACTTCGTACTCTTCAAACAGATAGCGATACAGCAGATCTTGGTTGCTCATCATGTATTCCTGGCTTTTCGGTGAGGTAAATCGGGCGGGCTGGGGTTGATGCCAGCCCGGTATCAAATCGGGGTCGGTCAGTACTGTTTGACCTTGAGCAACTGGCGTCGCTCCTGCTTGTCGGGGCGGCGCTCGGGGCTGGGGGCAAACTGGCTGTTGAAGCGGCGCGCCTCGCTGTTCTCGGCCCGTTTTTTCAGGCTCTCGGCGGTCTCTTCATAGAGCTGCTGGGCCAGTGGAGCCGATTTGCGCTGCTCGCTCAAGGCCAGCACCCGCACTTCGCGCTCGTCCTGCCCCTGCCAGAAGCGGATCAATGCACCCACTTCGACCTGCTTGCCCGGTTTGCTGCGCTGACCATTGTAGTGCACCTTGCCCCCGTCTATCTGATCCCGCGCAATGGAGCGGGTCTTGTAGAAACGGGCCGCCCACAACCACTTGTCGAGACGAACCTCGAGGGCACTTTCTGCATGATTGGGCATGAACAGGCTCCATAACGGGGAAAAGAGGTGGTCGATTATACCAGAGCACGGGGTCGGGATAGAAACCGGGCCGCCGCCGCGCGGGGCGCAAACCATGTCAAGGTGATGCAACATATGGGCAGTTTGCTGATTCACAAGGGAAAGCGCTGCTTTATCGGGTATTCATGGGGGCTGGGAAGGGCCTTCATACCGCGCATATAACACTGCCGCCCCGGTTGGGGGCGGCAGCGTTCACATCCATCGACCATGTCAGAGTCAGAAGTGATCGTGCTGATCCGGCTTCTTCTGGTCGTGGGGGCCTTCGCTGTGGGCGATGGCGGTGCGGATGAGATCAACCCCGGCGCGGATAATCAGCACCCCCATGTTGACCAGCTTGACGCAGACCCACATGAAAGTGATGAGCAGGATCAGCTTGAGCACGGTCTGGAACGCTTCCAGGAAGTTCTGCTCCAGCTGGGCGGTCAGGCCGTTGGCGCTGGTCATCAGCCAGGTGTAGACCTCGCGCACGAACGGGATGCGGCTTGGCATCTCCAGTACATCCAGTGCGGCAGGGAGCGCCTGGAAGATGACGATGCTGCCGAACAGGATCAAAATGACACCGATGGCGATGCCGAGGAAAAAGCCGAACTGTCTCATGGAGGGCTCCAGCGTTTGCTGCATGAAATTGAAGATAGCCGCCAATAGTAGGGAGTGCCCTGCTTCATCGCAATCTTCCGTGCACCGCCAGCGCGGCGGGAGCGGCGGCGCTCCCGCCGCCACCGTTGCCCAACTATCTGATTTCTGGGAGGCTTGTCGCCATTGTGCATAGGGAAAGCAAATTGATGTCGAGAACCCTCTTTTTACTCTTGCTGGCGCTGTTTGCCGCTCTGCCAGCCCTGAGTGCCGAACCGGCGGCACCGACGGCAGACGCCTGCGCCATCCGCCATCAGGATCAACTGCTGCTGGTGCAGGATCGCATCTCCTCCCGCTACAGCCTGAGCGGTGGCTATATTGCTGGCGGCGAGAGCCCGCAGCAGGCGGCGCTGCGCGAACTTTATGAGGAGACCGGCTTGCGGGGGGAGGTGGTGCAGGAGCTGGGCCGCTGGCAGCGGGCGGTTATCTTCGCCTGCCGTACCTTGGAACCGATAGTCGCTCAGCAAGGCACAGTGTTTGTCTCGATCCTGAAGGCCCCCAATCTGGGCGGGGAGATCCTTAACGCCCGGCTGATCGCGGTGGACAAGCTCCCCCGCGAGCAGCGCCGCTTCCCGGATCAGCTCGACTGGCTGCAATCCCGACTGGATAAGGTGCCCGAGAGCGAGGTGCACTGGCAGGCCGATTTCGTGGCGCAGGGCAATGGGCTGCATCAGGCCGAAATCCCGCTGATGCTGCGGCTGCAGCAGTGGCTGGGGCCCGATGTCTGGTGGCTATCGGTCAGCAATCTGTTTGGTTCAGGCGGCTTTCAGCTTGCCCTGATACCTTTGCTGCTCCCGCTGCTGGGGTGGCCGCGGCTGCGCCAGTTGCTGTTCGCCATGCTCTGGCTCGGGCTGCTGGTGCAGGCAAGCAAGGAGGGGATCGGCTGGCCGCGCCCCTTCCATCTGCAACCTCTGCTGGCAACCCAGAGCGCCCAGGGCTTTGGCATGCCGAGCGGCCACACCGCCTCGGCCCTGCTGTTCTGGGGGGCGCTGCTTGGCTGGCTCTGGCCTGCCCGGCGCGGGCTGGCCTATTCGCTGGCCTTGCTGCTGGCGCTCACCACAGGTCTGGCGCGGGTCTGGCTCGGGGTGCACTTTATCTCCGATGTGGCGGCGGGGCTGCTGATTGGAGCCTTGCTGCTGGCGGTTCGCCCATACTGGCGGTTGGATCAGCGCGCTTCTGCTTGGGGTTTGCTGATCGCTGCGGCACTGGTTTGCGCTGGCCTGAGCCAGTCGGCCCATCTGGCCGGGATCGGCCTGGCGGCCTTCGGGCTCTGGGTTGGCGGTTTGCGCTCCCTGACTCGCGGCGGTTATCCCCCCATCCTGACCGGTGCAGTCACGCTGGCGGGGGGCGCGGTGATCGGGGCGGGACTCTGGGCGCTGCCGCTGCTGACCAGCAGTTCGCTGACCATATTGCTTGGTCAGTTTGTGCTCTTTTTCGGGCTGGGGCTCTGGTTGAGCGCTGGTCTCTGGTGGATACTCTCTTTCTTGAAATGCGACACACGACCCAAGGGCAACGGCTCTGACAAGGGAACTATATGAATGTGAAAAAAGTGGATTTGGCCAAGATAACCCTCGGGGTGCTGTTTATCAGCCTCCTGATTATCTCCTGTTTCTTGGTGTTGCAGCCCTTCCTGCCTGCGCTGGTGTGGGCCACCATGATCACCATCGCCACCTGGCCGCTTATGTTGATGGTGCAGCGGCTGTTGTGGGGCAAGCGTTCGCTGGCGGCCCTCTTTATGACGCTGGTGCTGCTGCTGATGTTTGTCATCCCGCTCTTTATGACGCTGGCCAATGTGGCGGAGAAGGCGCCCATGCTGATCGAGCTGGGCACCAGTATCAGCCACTCACCGCCGCCGGAGTTGCTCTGGCTGCAACAGATCCCGCTGGTGGGCGGCAAGCTCTATGAGTTCTGGCAGCAAATTCTGGCGAGCGGCGGTCAGGTGCTGTTTGCCAAGCTGGCCCCCTACTTTGGCCAGACCGCCCGCTGGCTGGCCTCTCAGGCCGGTAATCTGGGGCTGCTGTTCGTTCACTTCCTGCTGACGGTCGGTATCTGCGGCCTGCTCTACCACTCCGGTGAAGTGGTGGCGACCGGCATTCGCCGCTTCGCCCACCGGCTGGCAGGGCAACGGGGTGACAATGCCACCGTGCTCGCCTCACAGGCGATCCGCGCCGTGGCGATGGGGGTGGTGGTGACCGCGCTGGTGCAATCCTCGGTGGCCGGTGTCGGCCTGCTGATTGCCGGTATCCCCTACGCCATGATCCTGGTGGTGGTGATGTTCCTGCTGATCGTCGCCCAGATCGGCCCCTTCCCGGTGCTGCTGGCCTGTATCGGCTACCTCTACTGGAGCGGCGACACCACATGGGGAACCTTCCTGCTGGTCTGGTCACTGTTTGCGGGCACCATGGACAACTTCCTGCGTCCCTTCCTGATCAAACGCGGCGCCAATCTGCCGTTGATCCTCATTCTGGTGGGGGTTATCGGCGGCTTGCTGACCATGGGGATCATCGGCCTGTTTATCGGCCCCGTGGTGCTGGCGGTGGGCTACACCCTGCTGGATGCCTGGATCAAGGAAGATGACCAACCGGCGGCTGCTGCGGTTGAAGCGCCCAAGGCCGAGTGATGATTCGGTAACAAGACGATTCAGCCATCCATCGCTGATACAAAGAGCCGCCCATAAGGGCGGCTCTTTTATTTTTGGCTATCGTGGTTTATGGCGATGGCGTCAGATTGGCTAATCCGCATCAACCTGCATTCACCACATATTAGAGTCTCATGTAGGTTCGATTAGCGAAGCGTAATCGGACGATCGAGATGCCGCTGTCCCAGAGTATCTGTGAATCAGCGGCATTTGGCAGGGGGGAATACGGGGGGGCGTTATAGCGGGGGAATTAATTTACGCGAACGTCCGATTACGCCTTACGGCTAATCGAACCTACGGGCTGGTGGTGTTTGTTATGTGCTTTACTGCAAAATTCAGGACCGCCCGTATTTGGCCTGATAAAGCAGGTTTAGTTATTAACCAGTTGGCTATTGCTGGTGATACTTTGTAATAGGACTTCACAAAGGCTCTACCCAAGATACTTCTTAATAGCTTTTCATCTCTATATTTGCGCAACTCTCTTACTTGGTAACACGATGGATCGCCATAAACCGCAGTAGCAATAAAACACTGACTGAAAGTTTTTACTGTTGCAGCACAATAGGGGCAAACCGATTTTTCTGGGCTGCCTCGATAAGTAATGAGTCTAGGAACAATTTTTTTACCACAACTTGGGCAGTTGATCCTGTCATCAGTAAGCCGAGTGTTTTGCGAGGGGGCTTTCGCAGTAATTGTGATATTGATTGCTCTTGGGCCTTTATTACCTGACTTTGACTCAAACTGAACCGAATCGCCATTTGATGGTAGCGATGCACCATTGATGCTCTGAACATTGAAGTAGTGATCTTCTCCGTCTTCAGATGTAATGAAGCCGTAACCTTTCTCTGAACTGAACCATTTTACAGTGCCTTGCACGATATCTCCTTTTTCTTATTTTATAAAGCGCCTTGCTCAGCGGTGCACGCCTGTGGCGCATCCGCTGGAGCTAATTTTTAAGTGTTTTCTTTTTTGAGTGTTCTTACATCTATTACGCATTTCTTTCCCTTGGGGGTTAATATCCAGAACAAAGCCATGCCTCCTTGCTTGGTTTGAAGGCTTTTGACCTCGACAAGGCCCAAAGCCATCAATTGCAGCTTAACTGTTTGAAAAACCTCTTCCTCGACCTTAGTTATGTAATAGGAATCTGCATCCTTGCCATTAGCCTTCAGAATAGATTTGGCGAGCTGACTATTAACTGAACCATCATTCAAGTGTTGAAGCAGATGAGGACCGATATATGAAATTATTTGATTCCATGTTACCTCATACTCCCAGCTTACTTTGTAACCACCACTATAAGAAGTTTTATACGTACCTTTTAATTTGATTAATTCTTCGCCAGAAGAATAATCACCGGTGTCGATTATTGCCTGCTGCTTTAGTTGCTGGTTTTCCAACAGGAGTGCTTCGTTTTTCTGGCGAAGCTCATTGAGCTGGATAAGAAGCTCTGTTGAATTACCTTGATCTGCTCTTACCCACCCAACAGCGGGATACATTTTTATTGTTTTAGAAATACTTAGTGCTACTAAGCCTGCCAATTGATCTGCCCGGTTCCAAAATTTTACTAGCCGACCAGTTGAAACTTTTTCTCTAAATTGACTCAGTTTTTCCCTAGCTTCTGGGTCTATTTCTATTTTTTTGCCAGGAAGGTTATCGGGGTCGTCATGAAGCAGTGCGACAATTTTTAATCCTTGTTCCACTGCGTAGTCATACTCCATTTCAGTATAACTAATGCCCTCGCTGGATAATGAGCCATACTTGCCTCCTATTATCAGTAAGTAGTAATCACAATCATCAATTATCCGTTTAATAAATTCCCATTGTTCCTGATCTGCAGCAGGGAACAGTTCCATCCCGGCGGGGATGCAATCCATTTCCATAAGTGCCTGCAAAACTTGCTGACGCTCATCTTGCAGATCTACATAAGTGGAACTTACGAATACTTGGTAACGTTTTTCCATGATTCCCTTTTACACTTATCAGTGATTAGATGGAAGGCGATACTAATTCGTTAATAGAGCCTTCCATATAACTCAGGTTCGCCTTGAATACCTCGGAAAAATTCATTTAAATCACAATATTTCCGACCAATCTATGGTGCTGAACGCATTCGCCAAGCGTCTTCCTTTGGCTCTATTTTTGGCCATTTGGCAAAAATACACTTCTGGGGCGGCAATGGAAAGTGCCATCCAGTTTCCGCGTCTTGAATAACTCGGGAGTGTGATCAAGGTGACACGCCATATGAGATAGCTGGCCAAGATGCGGAACGGCGGCTGGTTCAGGGGCTTGTGGTCAACAGAAATGGGCGGAGACAAATAACCCGGGGCGTGGCAACGCCCCGGGTTATCGGTCAGTAGGGGAGGGTCAAGCAGGTTGGTGGAGGGTGATGCAGTGAATGCCGCCGCCACCGGCGGCGACCGGATCAATATTGATCTGCACGATTTGGCGGCCGGGGTAGAGCCTGGCCAGCAGATCGTGGCAGTAGCGGTCGGCGGCCTTGTCGCCAAACTCGGGGGCGATCACCGCACCATTGATCGGCAGATAGTTGATATAACCGGCGGCAAAGTCGCGGCTGCGGCTAAAGCGGTTGTCCCGCACATCGAGCGGGGGCGGCAACACATGCAGCTCCAGCTTGTTGCCGTCCGCATCGGTGGCCTGTTTGAGGATGGCCATATGCTGGCGGGTCACCTCGTAGTCGTGGGATTCCGGATCGTTGTCCATATTGACCACCACCACCCCGGGGCGGACAAAGCGGGCGTAGAAGTCGACGTGGGCATCTGTGATGTCCTTGCCCTTGATGCCCGGCAGCCAGATGATTTTGCGCAGCCCCAGATTGGCTTTCAGCTCCGCCTCCAGTTGCGCCTTGCTCACCCCCGGATTGCGGTTGCTGTTGAGCCAGCAGCTCTCGGTCATGATGCCGGTGCCGTTGCCATCCACCTCGATGCCGCCCCCCTCGCCAGTCAGCTTGCTCTGCAGATAGTGAGCATCCGCCTGCTTGCTGACCAGCTCGGCCACCCCCGCATCCTGTTCGTGCTCCTGCTTGTCGCCCCAGCCGTTGAAGTTGAAATCCACCAGCCCCAGCTCCCCTTCGCCGTTCTCGACGAAGACCCCGCCGGTATCGCGCAGCCAGATATCGTCCAGCTCGGCGACGATAAAGCGGGTGTTCTGCTCGCCACAGAGTTGGCGGGCCAGCGCCTCCTCCTCTTCGCGGCAGATCACACTCACCTTGGTGTAAGGGGTCATGGCGTTAACCAGCCGCCCTATGGTGGCCTGCACCTCTTTGTAGTCGCGGCCCCAGATATCGGCGCTGGCGGCAAAGGCGACCCAGACTTGCGCCTGAGGGCCAGCCTCATCGGGCATATGGAACTGCTCGCCGCTGGCGCTGGTTGCATTCTCATCGGCATTGCTGCTGGCCGCGTGTGCCTTGCCCGGCAGGTTGCCGAGCCCGGCCAGAACGCCGATGGCCGCCAGCTGTTTCAATACGTTGCGTCGGGATGGCATGAAAAACTCCTTATGATTCAGAGGCTGCTCTTGAAGCGAGTCCAGGCCCGCATGCGCGCTCGCATGGCGGATTGCGCGATATCCTGGCCCGGGATGAGCCGCTGATAGGTGGCGTCATCCAGATAGATATCCGGGTTGCCGGTCATGGTCGCATCAACCATGGATTTCGCTTTGGCACTGGCAGTGGGATAACCGGTGCTGTTGCTGATGGCCGCCATGTTGGCCGGGCGCATCACGAAATTGATAAAGGCGTAGGCGTATTCAGGATGGGCGGCATCCGCCGGGATCGCCATGGTATCCATCCAGATAGTGCTCCCTTCCTTGGGCAAACGGTACTCGAATTGATCCTTCTTGCCAGCCTCGGCGGCGCTGCGGCTGGCTTGTGTCATGTCACCGCTATAACCGAGTGAGAGGCAGAGATCGCCGTTGACCAGCTGGGTTACCGGCTGGGACTGGAATTTGCGGATATAGGGCTTGAGCCCCTTGAGCAGCGCCAGTGCGGCATCCAGATCCTCGGCTTTGCCACTGCGGGGTTCACGCCCCAGATAGTTCAGCGCCACCGCCAGCACCTCGTCGGGGGAGTCGATGATGGAGATGCCGCAGTCAGCAAACTTTGCCGCCAGCTTGGGCTTGAACAACATGTCGAGACTGTTGACCGGAGCATCCGACATCCTCTGCTTGATCATCCCGGCGTTGTAGGTGAGCCCTATGGTGCCCCAGGTGTAGGGCACCACCGCACCCCGTGAATGGGGATAGGCTTGCTGGATCCGCAGCAAGCCCGGCTCTATGTCGGCCAGATGCTGCAATTTGCTCTTGTCGAGCGGTTGCAGGCTGCCAGCGCGCATCAGTCGTTCCGCTACCGTATCGCCGGGGAAGATCAGGTCATAGCCGCTGCGACCGGCCATCAGCTTGGCTTCCAGGGTTTCGCTGCTGTCCATGACGTCATAGATGACCCGGATCCCGGTCTCTTTGGTAAAGGCACTGAGGGTATCGGGGGCGAAATAGTCGGCCCAGTTGTAGAGGCGCAGCACTTTTTCAGCCGATTGCTCTTGATCGAGTGCTTCTGCCGCAATGGCGGTGCCGTTGCACAACATGGCCGTGAGCAGGGCCAGCGTGGGGGATAATTTGCGTGTCATGTCCGGACTCCTTTGTTGTTGCCCGTCATTCGGCTCTGGTGTCCATCCAGACTCAGCAAGGCGCCATACATCTCGGGGCGGCGATCCCGATAGATGCCCCAACTCATGCGCTCTTCTGCCATGGCCGCGAGATCCAGCTCCTGCACCAGCACGCCCGGGGTGGTTCTGTCCGCCTCGGCGAGCAGCGCCCCCTTGTGGTCGGTGATGAACGAGGATCCGTAGAACGTCATCTGCAGGTCGGGATCCGTGGTGGCCACCTCGTTGCCAATTCGGTTGGCGGCTATCACCGGCAGGATGTTGGCGGCGGCATGGCCGCGCTGGGTCAGCTGCCAATGATCGCGGGAGTCGAGATGGGCCGCCCCCGGCTCCGAGCCGATGGCGGTGGGATAGAGCAGCAGTTCAGCCCCCTGCAGGGCCATGCTGCGCGCCGCCTCGGGGAACCATTGATCCCAGCAGATGCCGATGCCGATCCGCCCTGCGGCGCACTCCCAGACCCGAAAGCCGGTATCGCCGGGGCTGAAGTACTCCTTCTCCTGATAGCCGATGGCATTGGGAATATGGGTCTTGCGATAGACCCCCAGCAGCTTGCCGTCGGCATCCGCCAGTGCCAGCGAGTTGAAGAAGGCGTTACCGGCCCGTTCGAACCAGCTGATGGGCAGCACAACGCCCAGCTCCCGGGCCAGCGCCGAGAAGCGGCGCAGCACCCGGCTCTGTTCGAACGACTCGGCCAGCGCCAGATGGCCGTGTTGCTGCTCGATACAGAAGTAAGGAGTCGCAAACAGCTCTTGCAGCAGGATAAGGCCCGCCCCTTTGGCGGCGGCTTCCCGCACCAGACTCTCCGCCATGTCGAGATTGCGCGGCAGATCCCAGCTGCAGGCAAACTGGGTGGTTGCGACGGTGATGTTGCTCATCCTCTTATCCTCGTACCGGCCATGCTGGCTGTTGCTGGGTGATGCAGTGGATACCGCCGCCGCCGTGTGCCAGCTGGTTGATCTGCACCGGTACCACCTCTCGCTGCGGGAAGGCGCGCTGCAGAACTGCTGCCGCCTCCCGGTCGCTGGCCACGCCATAGGCGGGCATGATGATGGCGCCGTTGGCGATGTAGAAGTTGGTGTAGGAGGCACAAAAGACCTCGGCCTCTGCATCGATGGCCTCGCTGGCCTCGTAGAGCTCCTGCAGCTCGAACGTGCGCCCTCTGGCATCGGTGGCCAGCATCAGGGCGCGGCGGTTCTCCCTGACGATACGGGCATAGGTCGAGCTGGTATCGCGGGTGGCGTCCACCAGCAGCTGGCCGGGGCGACTGAAGGCACAGACTCCGTCCACATGGCCATCGGTCATGTCGCCGGTGACGTGGTCGGGATCTCCCGGCAGCCAGATGGTCTTCTCGATGCCGAGCAGGCGGCTGAAGATTTGCTCGATCTCGCCCTTGCTGATCCCCGGGTTGCGATTGCTGTTGAGCAGCACCGATTCGGTGGTGATCAGGGTGCCTTCGCCGTCCACATGGATGGCGCCCCCTTCGTTGGCCAGAAAGCTGCCGATGGTATCGAGCTCCAGGCTATTGAGGATGCTGCGGGCCAGCCCTTCGTCGAGCGGGTGGGCCGATTTGCCGCCCCAGGCGTTGAAGCGCCAGCTCACCCCGGCGCTGCCCAGTTCGGGGTGGCAGATAAAGGTGGGGCCGGAGTCGCGGCACCAGCTGTCATCTACCGCAATGGGGACAAGGGTGACCCGCTCGTCACAGAGCGCGCGCGCCTCGGCCAGCGCGGAAGGGTCTACCACCAGCTTGACCGGCTCGAACCGGACAATGGTATTGACCACCCGGGCGAAGTCCTGCTGCACGCCGGTGAGGGTGACGCCCCAACCTGACTCCCACAGCGCCTTGTTGTGGGGCCAGACCATCCAGGTCGCTGCGTGCTGACACCATTCGGCGGGCATAAACCAGCCCTTTGCCACAATTCCCTGCTCCCGCATATCACCACCCTGATTAGTTACTATTAAGATTGCTGACAATGGGAATAGACTATTCCCGCAGGTGATGGCGAACAAACGATCAATTTTCGGTAAAAGTGATAAGTGGAGCTAATCAATGGTGTTCAAGCAGTGGCCCCCGCTCAACGTGCTGCGGGGCTTTGAGGCGGCGGCCAGACTCGGCAGTTTTCATCAGGCGGCGCAGGAGCTGCACCTGACCCAGTCCGCCATCAGCCAGCAGATCCGCTCGCTGGAGGAGCTGCTCGGCCAGCCGCTGTTTCATCGGCAGGGGCGTTCGGTTGCGCTGACCGATGCGGGGCAGGATCTGCTGGAGAC
>NZ_QAJD01000122.1:23225-27619 GCF_003061465.1 Aeromonas sp. HMWF017 | reverse complement strand
GTATTCAATACCAGCACCGCCATTGCCCGCCACTGGCTGCTGCCGCGATTGGGGGAGTTTCATCGCCTGCATCCCGAGATCGATCTCTGGCTGTTTACCAGCGACGAAGAGCCCGACATGGCCGAGCAGACCGTCGATCTCGCCCTGCGCTGGGATCTCGCTCCGCAGGCCGAGTGTCGCCATCAGCGGATGCTGGCAGATCGCTTGCTGCCGGTGGCCACCGCAATCGTGTTGTCCCGGCCTGCGGAGGAGCGCACTACCCTGCACGGGGAGCGGGAGCTGGATTGGCATCACTGGACGCTGAGAGGGGGAGAGGATCTGCACTTGCAGACCCGGGGGCTCAACTTCTCCGATCCCGGTTTGCTGCTGGAGGCGGCCAGCGCCGGACTTGGTGTGGCGCTGGTGAGCGAACAGCTCTCCCGTCCCGCGCGTCAGCAGGGACAGCTGTTGCCGCTCTCTGCCTATCGGGTCAAGGGGCCGCAGTGGGATCTGCTGGTGCATCAGGAGAGCGAGGGGATGCCGGAGTGCCGCGCCTTCTGCCACTGGCTCGCCCAGCAATTTGCCGACGGTGAACCGGACCGGGAGGATGACGGGGTTGCCGCCCTCTGAGGCAGGTCACTGAATCGGAGGCGCTGGCGTGGTTAAATGGTCGGCTCACATCTTGCCGGATATTGCTGTGACCATGCCATCTGACCTTCAGCCGCTGCTCGCTTGGCCTGACTATCTGCAGGCATCCTGGCTGCGCTGCGCCCACCAGACTAGCGCCACCCTCTGGCATCCGCCTCACAGCGCCAAGGGGCAGACCTTGCAGAGCCTGCGCCAGCGCAAGCGGGGCTTGCTCACCACCGGCGAGATGGCCCTCGAAGATCTCTACGAATTTATGGAGGGGCGCCCCTGCGCCCTGCTGCTCACCGACGAGAGCGGCTGTCTGCTGGCCCAGACCGGCCACCCCGACACCCTGCGCGAGTTGGCGGTGCTGGGGTTTGGCCCCGGCGCCTTTTTCAGCGAGGGGCGCATCGGCACCAATGCCATCAATCTGGCGGCGCTGGAGGGGGTACCGCTCTGCGTCAGCGGCCCCCAGCACTTCAATCAGACCCTCCATCCGTGGCACAGCTGTGCCAGCCCGGTCTACAACAGTAATGGCCGTCAGGTCGCCATCATCGCTCTGATCTGCAAGGTGGAGGAGGCGAGTGCTGGCGATCTGGCGCTCACCGTTAGCGCGGGGCGCGAGCTGGCCCATCTGCTGCAGATGGAGACTCTGATGCAGGAGTCCCAGCACCACCTGAGCGAGCTTTACGCTCTGCTCGATGGCATGGATGACGGCGTGCTGGCCTGGGATCCGCAGGGCCGACTGCGCTACCTCAACGCGCTGGCGGCACACCGGCTGCGGCTCGATCCTGCGCTCTGTCTCGGCCAGCCGCTGGAGCAGCATTTGCTGTTGCCCCAGCGTTTGCAGCTGGCCATCAAGGGGCAGACACCGCTCAGCCATGTGGAGGTGACGCTGGAGCGACTCGGCGCTCACGAGGGGGAGTTTATCAATGCGCTGGTGAGCCTCAAGCCGTTGCCGGGGCCGGAGGGGGTCAGCTTTATCGCCCTGCTGCACCCGGTCGATCGGCTGCGGGCCATTCATCAACTGCGCCAGACGGTGCCCGAGTTGTCGGCGCTGGTGGGGGAGTCGAGCGCCATGCGCAAGCTGCTGCGCTACGCCCGGCAGGCGGCCCAGAGTCAGGGGCCGATCCTGCTGCGCGGCGAGGAGGAGGTGGGCAAGGCCCAGCTGGCGGAGGCGATCCATTTTGGCAGTGAGCGGGCTGCCGGGCCGCTCATTACCCTCAACTGCAAGGCGCTGCCGAGCGAGCGGATGGCGCTGGAGCTGATGGGTTCCGACGAGGCGGGGCAGGAGCGGGCGGGCAAGTTCGAGCTGGCCCACGGCGGCACCCTGGTACTGGAGCAGGTGGAGTGCCTCTCCGCCCCCATGCAGGCGGCGCTGCTGCAGCTGCTCAAGACCGGCCGCATCCAGCGCTTCGATTCGGCCCGCATCCTGCCGCTCAAGGTGCGGATCATCGCCACCAGCAGCGCCCCGCTGGAGCAGCTGGTGCAGGAGGGGCTGTTTGGCCGTCAGCTGCTCTATGCCTTGCAGGCGTGCGAGCTCTGGCTGCCGGGGCTGCGGGAGCGCGCGGCGGATCTGCCGGGCCTTATCAGTCAGCAGCTAGGAGCGCAGGGGCGCGAGCCGGTGCGCCAGTTCAGTCCGGCGGCCCTCGACTGTCTGCTCGCCTATCCCTGGCCCGGCAATCTGGGGGAGCTGCGCAGCGCGGTCGAGCATGCCCTGCTGCATTCTGGTCAGGGACCTATCCCGCCGGAGGCGCTGCCAGCCGCCATTCGTCACGGTTATCAGCAGGTGGCGGATGAGGTGGTGGGGCAACCGCTGCTCACCCTGGCGGAGCTGGAGCGCCAGGCCATCTTGCGCTGCGCTCACGCCTGCAAGGGACAGGTGAGCCAGATGGCCCAGCATCTTGGCATCAGTCGCACCACCCTGTGGCGGCGGCTCAAACTGCTCGAGATCGATCCCGCCGACTATCACGGCTGACGGTTATTGAGGCCGTCGCCAAGCAGCCCGTAGAAAATGAAACGGCCCCGCAGTTGCGGGGCCGTGTTATATGGCAAGGTCAGCCGTGGCGCGGTTACAGCCCCAGCTGGTGGGCGGTGACGATGGCCGCCAGCACATCCTCGGCGGTGACCTTGAACGGCATGTTGTGGATAGTTTCGCCCTCGGTGGTGGAGGCTTTGGCCACATCCATCAGACGCGCCATATCCAGCTCCTTGACCCCCATCATATGCAGGTTGGTCGGCAGACCGATCGAGCGGCAGAAACCCAGCACTGTCTCGATCTCCGCCATCGGTGCGTTCTCCAGCACCAGCTGCACCAGGGTACCGAACGCCACTTTCTCACCGTGGTAGAGGTGGTGACACTCGGCGAGCTGGGTCAGGCCGTTGTGGATGGCGTGGGCGGCGGCCAGCCCGCTGCTCTCGAAGCCGATTCCGCTCAGGTAGGTGTTGGCCTCGATGATGTTCTCCACCGCCTTGGTGCAGAGCCCCTGTTCCACCGCCAGCTTGGCCTTGTAGCCATCGGCCAGCAGGGTCTTGTAGCAGAGCTCGGCGATGGCCTGCGCCGCCAGCGTGGAGGCGCCACCGGCCATGGTCTGGCAACCGGAGACTTTGTTGGCACGGGCCTCGAAGTAGGTGGAGAGCGCATCCCCCATGCCGGAGACCAGCAGTCGCACCGGGGCGCGGGAGACCACGCCGGTATCCATGATGACCATGTTGGGGTTGGTCGGGATCATCAGGTATTCGCTGAACTGCCCTTCCGGGGTGTAGATGACCGCCAGCGCGCTGGTGGGGGCATCGGTGGAGGCGATGGTCGGCACTATGACCACCGGCACCTTCTGGTAGAAGGCGACCGACTTGGCGGTATCCAGCGTCTTGCCGCCGCCGATGCCGATGATGACGTCAAACGGCGTCTGGTTGCAGCGGGCCAGCAGGCGGTCGATCTCGGGGCGGGAGCACTCGCCATTGAAGCAGTCGAACTCTGGCTTGATACCGGCGCCGTGGAAGCTGGTGGCCACGGTATCGCCCACCAGCTTGGTGACGAAGGCGTCGGCCAGAATCAGTGGCTTGGCGCCGAGCGCTTTAACGTAGTTGCCGATATTGGCGAGGGCCCCGTTGCCTTGCACGTATTTGCTGGGGCTGATGATAATGCGGTCCATATTTTATCCCTCTCTTTATGAATTAAGACTTCTCTTAAAACTTACAGGGGCGAAGGGGTGGCAGTGCCGGGGACTCCTTCGTCTTTTACTTGCACGAAAGTGGTGCTGCACTGGCTCAGCGAGCGAGTGCAGCCCCTTGAAACAGTGGCGTCAGTCGCCAAAGCGCTCGGCTGCCAGCTGCTGGAAGCAGGTCAGTGCGGCGTTAGCGTCCTCGCCGCGTGCCAGCAGGGTGAGCTGGTCGCCCTGACGCACGTTGAGCATGGCGAGCCGGGTCAGGCTGCGCGGGTTGGCCTCTTTGTCCCCCTTTTGCAGCTTGAGTTCAGCGGCAAAGGGCTTGAGGGCGGCCACCAGTCGGGCGGCGGGGCGCACATGCAGGCCGTGGGGGTTATCCACCACTACCTCGCAACGCAGCCAGCCGTCGTCGGTAACGGGGGCCGTCTCAGTGGCGGCCTGCGCCGCGCTGGCAGGCAGCATCGCCTGTTTCGGGCCCAGCGCGCCGAGCGCCTCGGCGGCCACCTCATCCAGCGTCAGGCCGGAACCGGCCGCCACCACGGCGGCCAGGGTGCCCTCGACCAATGGGGCGGGGCAGAGCCGCACCCGCGCGCTCAGCTCCGGTGGCAGCAGTTCGAGGGC
>NZ_QAJD01000122.1:9411-23215 GCF_003061465.1 Aeromonas sp. HMWF017 | reverse complement strand
GCACCAGCACGCCGCTGCCGTCGTCCGCTTCTTCAATCGCACTCATCACGGCGATGGCATCTGTGCCGATGGGGTGGTCGGGGTCATCGACCCCGGCCGCCAGCAGCAACTTGGCCGGGCTGCCGAGCTGGTCGGCCAGCGCTTTCAATCCGGCCGCCAGCATGGCGCTGTGAGAGACAGCTACGATTCCGATCATGTCACAACCTCGCTCTGTCACGCAGGGCGGTCAGCAGCAGCAGGGTCGAGGTGGCCCCGGCATCCTGATGGCCGATGCTGCGCTCGCCAAGATAGCTGGCGCGCCCCTTGCGGGCCTGCATCTGGATGGTCGCTTCGGTACCGGCTGCTGCGGCTGCCACTGCCTTGTCCAGCGCATCGTTGAGCGGCAGATCTTGCTGCTGTGCCTGTTGCAGGGCGGCCAGTGCCGGCCACCAGGCGTCGCACATGGTCTTGTCGCCCGGCTCGGCACGGCCGCGGGAGACGATCCCCTCGACCCCGTCGCTCAACATTTTGCACAGCTGGCTGAGGCTCAGGCTCTGGCAGGCGTCGGTGCTGGCCGCGGCCCGGATAAAGAAGGTGCCATATAGCGGGCCGCTGGCGCCGCCGACTGAGGAGAGCAGGGTCATGCCGGTGGTTTTCAGCACCTGACCGATATCCTTGTCCGCCACCGCGGGCAGCCTCTCGGCCACTTTAGAAAAGCCGCGCTGCATGTTGAGGCCGTGGTCACCGTCACCGATGTCGGTATCCAGCGCGGTGAGGTAGTCACGCTGCTCGGTAAAGATGTGTTCGCAGTCGAGCAGCCAGTTGACGATGTGATGCTTGCTTAACATGGGTTCTCCTTAGCAGCCGCGACGCAGGGCGGGGGTGTGAACGGGGGCATCCCACAGGGTCATCAGCTCGTCATCCACCTTGAGCAGGGTGATGGAGATGCCGGTCATGTCGAGGGAGGTGCAGTAGGGGCCAATCAGGTTGCGCACCAGATGGATGCCCGCCTCCTCGCACAGGGTGGCGAGGCGACCATAGACGCCATAGAGCTCGGAGATGGGGGTGCCGCCCAGGCTGTTGACCAGCGCGATAACCCGATCGCCCGCATTCAGCGGTTCGATAAAGGTGTGCTCTTCCTGCCAGCTGCC
Source organism: Aeromonas sp. HMWF017 (assembly GCF_003061465.1). Taxonomy (NCBI): domain Bacteria; kingdom Pseudomonadati; phylum Pseudomonadota; class Gammaproteobacteria; order Aeromonadales; family Aeromonadaceae; genus Aeromonas; species Aeromonas sp. HMWF017. The sequence continues at coordinate 22,085 of NZ_QAJD01000122.1, read as the reverse complement.
GCTGGTGCGATCCCAGTGGCGCAGGGTGCGGCCATAGGGGGTGTTGTCCGCCAGCTCGCTGAACATGTCGTCCACCAGGGTATTGAGGTCGGTGAAGGGGCGGCGCTCGATGCCGGGTTCACCGTGGATACCCACGCCAAACTCCATCTCGTTGTCCGCCAGAGTGAAGGAGGGCTTGCCAGCGGCAGGCACGGTGCAGGCATGCATGGCCACGCCTATGGTGCGGCTCTGGTTGTTGATGCGACGGGCCAGCGCCTCGCAGCGGGTCAGGTCATAGCCCGCTTCGGCTGCGGCCCCTACCAGTTTTTCGCACAGCACGGTCGTGGCAACACCACGGCGACCGGCGGTATAGAGGCTGTCTTTGACCGCCACGTCGTCATCGATCAGCGAGAAGCCGACCTTGACGCCGTCGCCGTGCAGCAGCTCGACCGCCGTCTCGAAGTTGAGCACGTCGCCGGTGTAGTTCTTCACCAGAAACAGCACGCCCGCGCCGCCATCAACGGCCTGACCGCACTCGTACATCTGATCCGGCGTCGGGGAGGTAAAAATCTCGCCGGGGCAGGCGCCATCCAGCATCCCTTTGCCCACCAGACCGCCGTGCATCGGCTCGTGGCCGCTACCACCGCCGGAGACCAGCGCCACCTTGCCCATCACGGGGGAGTCGGCGCGGGTGATGTAGTGGGGTTCGATACGTACCTTGAGCTCGGGGTGGGCGGCTGCCATCCCCATCAGTTGTTCACGGACCACGGCATCGACGGCATTGATCAGTTTCTTCATGGCTCACTCCTTGGCTTGCCACCGCACGGGTGGGCAAATGGTTGATGGAGCCAGTCTAACGACAGAAAAAGGGATAAAAATGACGGGCGATTTGGTTCGGATTTGAAACAGCAGGAGGGGGCTCGGTGTTTCAATCTGAAACGGCGCAGGGCAAACAGGCGGGAAACTGTTAGCTGACTCACAGCCATGAAAAAGGGCCCTGCGGGGCCCTTCGCTATAACCGGAATATGTGGACGGGTTAGATGGCCCAGCCACCGGCGTAAAAGATCACCAGCGCCAGGGCGATGATGACGGTGCCGACGTTCAGCTTCTTCCACTCGGCAGCGAAGATGCGGCCAACGACCAGCGCCACGAAGCCCAGCATGATGCCGGTCACGATGTTGCAGGTCAGTACGATAAAGACGGCGCACAGCATGCCGGAGAGCGCATCGACCGAGTCGCTGAAGTCCAGCTTGGTGACGTTGCCCAGCATCAGCAGACCGACGTACATCAGGGCCGGTGCGGTGGCGTAAGCAGGTACAAGATAGCTCAGAGGTGAGAGGAAGATCATCAGCAGGAACAGCACGCCAACCAGCGCGGCGGTCAGGCCGGTCTTGCCGCCGGCAGCAGTACCTGCGGCGGATTCGATGTAGACGGCAGCCGGAGCACCGCCAACAGCGCCTGCCACCATGCTGCTGACGGAGTCGGCAGTCAGGGCCTTGCCACCGCTGATGATGTGGCCACGCTCGTTGATAAGGCCCGCTTGGCCAGCGACGGCACGGATGGTGCCGGTGGCGTCAAACACGGCGGTCATTACCAGCGCCAGTACGGTCGGAATGACTACCGGATTGAGGGCGCCCAGCAGATCCATGCTGCCTACCAGCGAGCCCTTCTCGCCAGTCAGGCTCGGCATGGCGAAGAAGCCCTGCCAGGTCACTTTCGGGTCGAAGATGAGGCCGAGGATGGAGATGGCGATAATCACCATCAGGATGCCGCCCGGCACCTTGCGACGCTCCAGACCGAAGATGGCAGCCAGACCCAGCACCGTCATGATCACCGGGAAGGCGGTCACTTCACCCAGTTGAACCGGCAGACCAGCCCCTTCGTTCTTGATCACCATGCCGACGCCGTTGGTGGCGATCAACAGCAGGAACAGACCGATACCGATGCCGGTGCCGTGAGCGATGCCAGAGGGGAGGTTATCCAGGATCCACTGGCGCACGCCGGTGACGCTGATCAGGGTAAACAGCACACCCATCAGGAAGATGGCTCCCAGCGCGACCGGAATGCTCAGCCCCTGACCCAGCACCAGACTGAAGGCGGTAAAGGCGGTGAGGGAGATGGCGCAACCGATAGCCATCGGCAGCTTGGCCCACAGGCCCATTAGCAGGGAGCCGAAGGCGGCGATCAAACAGGTGGCCACAAACACCGGGCCCTGCTCAAAGCCGGCAGCGCCCAGCATGTTCGGCACCACTATGATGCTGTAGACCATCGCCAGGAAGGTGGTCAGCCCCGCGACCAGCTCCTGACGCACGCTGCTGCCGCGCGCAGAAATGGAAAAATAAGAGTCCAGAAAGCCGCCAGTCCCTGTTTGGGCGGCCATATCTTGCTTTGCCATAACTAATCCTGAAAGTGTGAAGGAAATCGTTTGCGTTGGTGGCGCGCAAAATAGCAAGAATTCGCGGCAAATACAGCGGATAACCTGACTTTTTCGTCACTATTTTACATTTTGAGTCCATTCGGAGCTCATTCTAAGACTCAAGCGGTGAGAGGGTGTAAGGGAGGGATCAAGCAGTCGGGCGAGGGGAGATCTGTGAGGAAAAAGCGGGGAAAAACAAAAAACCCGCCTAAGCGGGTTTTTTTAAATTCTTGCAGAGCTGTCAGCAGTTGGCATGAGCCATCAGCAGCATGCTCCGGCTTGAATTACAGACCAACTACGTTGGCAGCAGCCGGGCCTTTCTGACCTTGCTCGATGGTGAACTCAACGCGCTGACCTTCGTCCAGGGTTTTGAAGCTGGTGGACTGGATAGCGGAGAAGTGTACGAACACGTCTTTGCTGCCGTCAGCCGGGGAGATGAAACCAAAACCTTTCTCAGCGTTGAAGAACTTAACGGTACCAGTCATTTTGTTAGACATAATAATTTCCTTAAATAGTGTTGAATGCCACCTAAATGGCAATTTTTGATTTTTCGTCAGCAATACGTATGGGGAGCACTAAAGAAGGAGAATTATTTGATAAGAATTATCCGAGGATAACGCTTATGCTAATCACTGCTTTACTAAAATGACTGCCTAACATAATCAGGTCTGAACTGCCGAACCATCAGGAAAGATTAAAACACGCTCTCATTTTTAAAGCAAACTTTATCTCGATATTAATGTTTTGTAACAGCCAAAAATATCATTTTTTATAGTAAACATGATGCATTTCAAGGGTATAGGGAAACCCATGAGGACTCATATCACCCTGTGGCAAGCCGGATTCGGCTTTTTTGTCCTGACTATGTAGCCAGTTCTGGCAAAAAATATGAGAAAAAATGAAAAGCTGGCGATCGTTGGGGATTGTCAGTTGGCGTTCTCTCTAACTCACGATGTAAATCACTTCTCTGCTGCTGCGATTAGCAACTGAGCTGCAAATCAATGGCGGCGCCAAATCTGGCTCATCGAGCATCGCCCAGACATGCAAACGCCCGCTGGCACCAAGTGCCAGCGGGCGTTTTGCAAGAAGGGATCAGCGCTTGCTGCGAAACTTGTTGCTGACCGAATCAATCCAGCTGAAGGTTTCCGGCAGTACCTGATTCTTGGCGCGCTCTTTGGCTTTCTCGCGAGCCAGCTTGGAGGCAGCCTTGGCCGCTTCGGCGCGGTCCGCCACAATTTTCAGGCGACCCTCTTCGCGGATCTTGTTCCGCTCTCCGTTGGTCAGCTGGTGGTCTGCATTGGCTTGTGCCTTTTGCAATAACAAGGCTATCTCGGCTTTTTCGGCCTCGGTCAGATCTTTCATTTCCAGCTTTTTCACGGCGCGCTCCTGCGGCAGGGTGGTTAGACACCCTAACACAGTTGTGCCGATCACTTCTTATGCAATCGGCTTTCCGGCAGTAAAAATGCGGGTTTGTGCCAACTTTCCGTTATTTCGCTGCCACTTTCCCGCCTGTTTGCCACATTTCAATTTATGGCGAGCGGTGAGGGCATCTCTTGCTCCTCCGGTTCGACGTGGATCAGCACGATGGCGTGGGGCAACTGCGCCATGATGGCGTGCTCGATGCGATCACAGATATCGTGGGCTTCGCCGATGCTCATCTCCGGGGGCAGGGTGAGGTGAAAGTCGATATGACGACGACGACCGGCACGGCGACTGCGCAGGTCGTGGAAACCGCTGACGCTCGGACAGCATTCGGTGATGATGCGGCTGGTCATCGCCAGCTCTTCCGGGCTCATGCTCTGGTCGATCAGCGGCTGGAAGGCCTCGTTGAGCATGCTGATCGCCTCTCTGACAATAAAGATGGCGACCGCAATGGCGACCAGCGGGTCGAGGATGGCGAGTGAATGGCCGAACAGACCGGCCAGCCATATACCGCCAAGACCGACGGCGACACCGGCTGAAGTGAGCACATCAGCCTTGAGATGGAGCGCATCGGCCGCCAGGGCGACCGACTCCTCCTCTCGGGCCACCTTGTAGAGGTAGGCAGAGACGCCGCTGTTGACCAGCGCCGAGATCACCATCACCAGCACGCCCCAGCCAATGCTTTCGATCGGGCTGGGGGTGATCAGCTTGTCGACGGCTTCGAAGATGATCCAGCCCGCGGCCAGCAAGATAAGCAGTGCTTCGATGACACCGGAGACATTTTCAATCTTGTCGTGGCCATAGGGGTGGCGCTCATCAGGCGGGAGATCGGACTTTTTCACCGCGAACAGGGCGATCAGGGCCGCTACCAGATCCATGGCGGAGTGGATCGCCTCCGAGATGATACTGACCGAGCCGCTGGCGAAACCGGCCACCATTTTGATGATGATCAGACTGATATTGGAGCAGACCGACACCATGGCGGCTCTGGTTTTTCTGTTCATGTCACAGCTTCCTGAATAAAAACGGATATTTCGGTGCGGCGCGCATTATATCCGGCTGACCGGAAATAACCTATTCGGTGTTGTAACCTGATGTTTCCGGTGATATTGCGAATGCTTATTAAAATGGTGGCCTCTTGAGCGGCAATAAATAATGAGAGGGATTTATATTTATCCGTGAAAATATCTAGGTAACGATGGCTTAATATAAGCGTGACAACATTTAATAATGCGAATTACTCTTTTTTGGTCTTTCCTGTCGAGGTCCTTTGGCCTCTGCGCTCAGGGGGCTGTGCGCGACATTTTTTGGACGAGAATGAGGCTGGATCCGGATGCCGCTGGAGGGTATGCTGGGTCTGGTGATGGTCTTGTACCATCCCACCAAGCGTACTGAAGTTGATGATTCGGATGACATGCTGGCTCCCATGAGGAACCAACTGTCTGGGTAACATTTTTGGAGTTTGATGATGAGTAACAAAGAACATCACAACGGCAAAGATGCCAAGAAAAAACCGCAGATGTCACTGAAAGAGAAACGCGAAGCCAAACGTCAGAAAGCAGAACTGAAAAACGGCAGCGCAATGAAGTAACGCTCCCCTACTGCTGTTCCTTCGGAGCCAGTACAAAGCCAGCCCTTACCGGCTGGCTTTTATGTTTGTGGCTCACGGGGTGGCGCCGTAAGCCGCGAAAATCTGGTGATAACGACCATCCTGACGCATCGCCTCAAGGCGCTTATCAAACAGATTGCGGGCATCGGCCGCTCGGAAGGCAAAATGATAGACAGTGGGCGGGAAGAGGTCTGCTTGCCTGACCTGATTGCGCTCGTAGTGCTCGCCTGCCTGGGAGGTGGCGATCAGCTGGTCGAGGTAGTAGTAGAACACCCGCTCCTCCAGTACGACTGCATCGACCCTGCCGCGCATCAGTTGGTGCACCTGCACCTGCTGCTTGGCTACCTCCTCATAGTGGGGATTCTGGTTGGCCATGGTGGCGAACGCGCCCCCTAGAATGATCCTTGCCCGTTGAAAGGCTGTGACCCGTTTTGAATGCAGGTCGTCCAGAGTATTGATGTGGGTGCTGCGCAGGGTGAAGATCCGGTTATGGAAGGTGATAACGGGCTGGGTCAGAACGTGAGGATCAACCATACCGGGTCTGACGTTGATGATGGCATCCAGCTTTCCTGACTCGAACAGGCGGAAGGTACGCTCCAGTGGCAGAAATTCAAAGCTGGGCTCATAGCCGCTGCCAGCGAACGCCTCTTTCAGCAGATCCAGCTCAATGCCACGCTGATTACTTTCGATGACATAAGGGGGGATGGCAAAGCTGACCCCGACCTTGAGTGGCTTTGCCTGCAACTGGCCGGAGAACATGCTGGTCAGCATTAGCAATAAAGGGGTGAGCAGTTTCATTGCACTTTTCACAAAGCGTTCCTGTGGAGAATATCCATCACTGTAGGGGAGGCAACCAAAAAGCGTTATATCCCTTTCGGGCTGAGAGGTTCAGCCTGAGTGCATAAAAAAAGACCCTGAGTTATCAGGGCCTTTTCAATATTCTGTTCTTAGAACGGGATATCGTCGTCGAAATCCATCGGCGGCTCGTTATATACCGGCGGCGCAGATTGCGGCTGCTGGGCAGGACGGCCATAACCGCCTTGCGGCTGCATGTTCTGCTGCGGAGCCGGTGCCGGGCGCTGCTGATTCATCGGCTGCTGGGCAGGCATGCTCTGCTGTGGCTGACCCCAGTTACCCTGGGATTGGCCACCCATGTTCTGGCCCATACCCTGACCGCCTTGCGGACGGCCACCCAGCATCTGCATCACGCCAGTGAAGCTGTCGACCAGCACTTCAGTGGTGTAGCGCTCCTGGCCGCTCTGATCTTGCCATTTGCGGGTCTGCAGTTTGCCTTCCACATAGACCTGGGAGCCCTTCTTCAGGTATTCGCCAGCCACTTCGGCCAACTTGCCCATGAAGACGACGCGGTGCCATTCGGTACGCTCTTTCTGCTCACCGGTCTGCTTGTCGCGCCAGGTTTCGGAGGTAGCCAGAGTAATGTTGGTCACAGCACCGCCACTCGGCATGTAGCGTACTTCCGGGTCTTGCCCGAGGTTACCGATCAGAATGACTTTATTGATGCCTCGACTGGCCATAATCTCTCTTCCACCTTATTTACCGGCCAGGTCGAAACCTGGTCCAACACGACTAGATACCTGATTAGTTGCTGTGTGCGGGGCGCAATGTCCCGCAGACGCATGTGACGGTCATAGTAACAGTTGCGAAGCGGATTGGCAGCATCCTTAACCGGCTTGATGCGCCAAAGGTAACTGTTGGCTCCTGCTGTAGTGATGGTCGGGTTGCAGCTGTTTTGGGCGCGTCCGGCATCACATTTCTGCCATATATTCCTGTTATGCTGGCAGATTGGCGAATTGGAATCGGTTTTTAAATCGACTAAAAACATATGGTTACGATATTTATGAGATCCATTCTCATACTTTTTTAATATTGTGCTCCCATACCTCCTTGGTAGACTCAGTCGGCCAGATTAGGTGGTTTACAGGTTCAAGGAAGAGCACACAATGAAAGCCGCATGCCCGATCGCACTGGTCACTGAAAATAATGTGCAGGCCAGCACATTTGCTGCATACCTCATCTCTCATTTGAGCCGTCCCGTCCAGCTAATCCACGAGATTAATCAGCTAGATAACCAGTGTGACGGCACGCTGTTTCTCATCGATCTCGACTATATCCGCTCCGGCCAGTCATTGGGCTGGAACCGGGCGATCTCCGAACGCTTTGGCATGGCGACCACTGTGCTGCTCAATGCTCCCACTGCGACGGATCGCGACCTGTTGCTGATGTGGCCGCAGATCTGCGGTCTGTTTTTCCGTCAGGATCCGCTCGACAGACTGGTTGCCGGGTTGCAGAAAATCCTGCTGGGCGAGTACTGGATGCCGCGCCACCTGCTGTGCGAGCTGGTCGAATACTATCGTCAGGGCAATAGCTACCTGCTGCGTAACGACACCCTGCTGACAGCCAGAGAGCAGGAGATCATCCGTTATCTGATGACGGGCGCCTCCAATGTCGAGATCGCCGACAGCCTGTTTGTCAGCGAGCACACCGTCAAATCCCACCTCTATAACGTCTTTAAAAAGCTGAATGTGAAGAACCGGATCCAGGCGGTGAGCTGGGCCAAAGAGTATCTCGATGCTTCGGACTCTCACTGATGAAAGCGCTCTCTCTTGCGTGTTGCCTCGCGCTGCTTTGGGGCTGCACGACCGTTGTGGCGGGCGAGGCCGATGCACCGCTGGAGTCGGTGCAGCCGGAGCAGGAGAGTGATCGGCTGGATGTGGATGGTCTGGTGCTGGATCGCACTTTTACCCGCTTCGGTCAGGGCTTTTATAACGAATTTACCCGGTTGCGCAGCGATGAAGACCCGGATGCCAGAGAAAATCTGACGATTCATGAGCGCCCGACAGCTCGCTGGGGCAGCCTGATCTGGATCACCCATAACCGGAAGGTGATTTTTAAAACCGCACTCTCTCCCGGCCGCAATCAGCAGGAGCAGAGCGCCAAACTGGCTTGGTCACAGGTCAGGCAGACCCTCGAACAGCAGAAGATAGCGACCCTGTTCATGGATACCTTCGATTTGGAACATGATGAACTATAAGGATATTTTTCATGCGTGCCCGGTTATGGCTAGTTGCTGCACTGATAGCGCCAACGCTCCATGCGTCGGAGCTTGTCTATCGCCCCGTCAACCCCAGCTTTGGGGGTAACCCTCTCAACAGCAGTCATCTGCTTGGCACCGCCAATGCGCAGAATGATTACAAGGATCCCGCCAGTGGCAGCGGTAGCAGCGGCACCTCGGCGCTGGATCGCCTGACCTCCAATCTGCAATCCCGCCTGATCAGCCAGCTGCTGGCCGATATCGGCAAGGATGGCAGCCAGAGCGGCAGTCTGGTGACCGATGATTTTGCCATCAATGTGGTGGATGAAGATGGCACCTTGGTGGTTTCGATCACCGACCGGGTGACCAACCAGACCACCATGATCGAAGTGAATGGCCTGATTGCCGATTGAGGGCGCGATGAAACGACAACTGTTATTGATAGTGCCCCTGCTTGCGCTGGCTGGCTGTGCGACCCATATCGGCTCTCCCGTTGCTGATGAGAAGGCAACCCTGATGCCGCGATCCGTCTCTTACAAGGAGCTGATCAGTCTGCCCAAGCCAAAAGGGAAAATTGTCGCGGCCGTCTACGATTTTCGCGATCAGACCGGTCAGTACCTGCCCGCACCGGCGTCCAACTTCTCCACGGCGGTCACCCAGGGTGGGGTGGCCATGCTGAGCACGGCCTTGTGGGACTCTCAATGGTTTGTGCCGCTGGAGCGGGAAGGGCTGCAGAACCTGCTGACCGAACGCAAGATTGTGCGGGCGGCCCAGAACAAGCCCAACGTTCCCGGCAACAATGCCAATCAACTGCCCTCTCTGGTTGCCGCCAACATCCTGATCGAGGGGGGGATCGTCGCCTATGACAGCAATGTGCGAACCGGCGGGGCGGGGGCCAAGTATTTTGGCATCGGCGCCAGCGGGGAGTACCGGGTCGATCAGGTGACGGTCAATCTGCGCGCCGTCGATATCCGTTCAGGCCGGATCCTGAATAGTGTCACCACTTCCAAGACAGTACTGTCGCAACAGGTGCAGGCCGGGGTATTCCGCTTCGTCGAGTACAAGCGCCTGCTGGAGGCCGAGGCCGGTTTCAGCACCAATGAACCGGTACAGATGTGTGTCATGTCGGCTATCGAGTCCGGGGTGATCCGGCTAATAGCCAATGGCGTGCGAGACAATCTGTGGCAACTGGCCGACCAGCGGGATATCGACAATCCGATCCTGCAGGAGTACCTGCAAGACAATGCCCCGCTACTTTGAGTTTTCCCGCTCGCACAATGCTCTCCCTGGTGGAGGGCATTTTTTTGGCCTCCATCGAATACGAATTAAGACTTTCTGCTCAGCGACAGGGCGGCGCATTTCATCCTCGAATCAGCGGAGTGCCTGATAGGCCACCTCTGGTCTGACAGGGATACTGTGGGCGTTTTCCAACAAGGCGATGGCGCGATGAAACACCTGTTGAGTGCTCTCTTTTTTCTGCTGATATCGGGCGCCCCGCAACTTGCCGCAGAGCCTGCCGTCTTCGACGAGCTGGCGATGGCAAGCGAGCTGGATTCCGGTCTGCAGAACGATGGGAATCAGGCGTTGTTGTGGCAATTCGGTAGCGAGCAGCAACTGCACCTCACCCAGCAAGGGGAGCTGAATCAGGCGCGTTTGCTGCAACAGGGCAGGGCCAATGAGTTGGCGCTCTCCCAGGTGGGAGATGAGAACTGGGTCAATGGTGCGCAACTGGGCGAGGGCAATAGCGCCGAGCTCTATCAGGCGGGCATCAATAACCGGATTTGGCTGCTGCAACAAGGCAGCGGCAATGAAGCCTGGATCAGTCAGCAAGGGGCAGACAATCAGGCCCGGGCGATCCAGCTGGGTGATGGCAATCAGGCCAGCATCGAGCAAAACGGTAACGGATTGGCGGCAACCGTTATTCAGACGGGAGCCAATCAGCAAGTAAATGTCGTTCAAACCAACTGAGCCTAGGCTCAACCATTAGCACGAGAGGGAAATCATGTTTAAACGTACCATCATTGCCTCGGCAGTTCTTCTGGCGACCAGCACCGCTTGGGCGGCATCTACTGGCAATCAGGCTGAGGTGACTCAGGCTCAATTCTCCAGCGGCAACCTGGCGTACATCCAGCAGGTCGAGGAGAGCACGGCTAACAAGGCAGCGATCTATCAACAGGGTAACGACAACCTCGCCTCGACCGAGCAGCGCAATACCGGTGCTTCCACTGCTGATATCAAGCAAGCCGGTGGCCAGAACGAAGGGGAGGTATTGCAGCTGGGGGTGACCAATAAATCGACTGCGACCATTGATACCAACGGGCAGCTGAACAAGGCCTCGATTACCCAGCAGTACTACAACGGTGAGGCAACGGCCCAGGTGAGCCAGCTCGGTGACAGTAATAATGCTCTCATTAAACAGGATGATGGTAACGGCGCCATTTCAGTGATTGAGCAGCAAGCGGATGGTAACAGCGCGCAGATCAATAACTACTGGTCTGATTATGCCAGCGCGACCATTACCCAGTCAGGAGAAGGTGGGCATATTGCGGATGTCGATCAACGCGAATCCGATGGTGCCGTTGCCAGCGTGGCTCAAGAGGGTGGCAATAACACGGCCTTAGTCGCACAACGTACAAGCAACTTCGGTTACGGCGCAAACGAGGGCACCTCTGCGGTCGTCAAGCAAAGTGGCAATGACAACACTGCCGAGGTCACTCAGCTGGGGCTGGCCAACGTTGCAACGGTGGAGCAAAGCGGGACCGCTGGCAGCGTGACAGCCCAGCAGTCTGGTGCGACCGCCGGACAAGGGAACAACCTGCTGGCCAAGCAGGCTGGTTCCGGTGAAACCGCCCTTCTGACCCAGACCGGGAGTCGTAACCAGATCGACTCTGAGCAGAGAGGTTCTGAGGATCTGTTGACCATCACCCAGAATGGTAACGAGAACATCGCTAACGCCAGACAGAGCGGCACTGGTGAAACGGCGGTCGTGACTCAACTGGGTAATGGCAACCAGGCCGATACCAACCAGCAGGGGTCTGGCAACACTGCACAGGTCACTCAGAATGGCAGCAATAACCAGGCAGTGGTTGATCAGCTGGCCACCAGCGTGGGTGGGTCTGTCACCATCGATCAGTTGGGTAGCGACAACTATGCCAATGCAGTGCAAGAGGAAGGTAGTCGCAACAAGGTCGATATTGACCAGAACGGCACTGGCAACCAGGTTGCCGCCGCGCGTGGCGTTGAGGGCAAAGGAGCCTGGACCTGGGGCTCGGACAACAAGCTGGTCGTGGCTCAGAAAGGCACTGACAACTGGGCTTATGCCGATGCGTCTCACTCTGACTCTGTGGTCAAAGTGACCCAGGATGGCGAGCTGAACAATGCCAAGGTCGAATCCTATCTGGGTAGCGACAACACGCTCACCGTGAGCCAGTTCGGTGAAAAACACGTGGCCAACGTTTACGTCAATGGCGGCATGGGCGGTGGCAATAATGAAGTCGACGTAGCACAAACCGACAGCCTCAACACTGCCAATGTGACTGTCTATGGCAGCGATAACATGGCCTATGTCTATCAAGGGGCTGGTAGCAACTGATGGTCATCTCCGGATTCAGGGGCCTGCGGGCCCCTCTTTTATTGGTGCTGCTCTGTGGGTTGATGCTGGTTTATCGCGTTCCTTCATCAGCAACTGCAAGGGAAAGCGAGATAGAACCCGATCCGTCGATCCGCTTGTCCCTCAATATGGTGCAGAGCGAACAGGGGCTGTCACTTGCACCGACGCTGCTCAGCAAGCGCGACTTGACGGCGAGTGTCAGGTTGCTGGTGCATGGCGAAGGGGCCGCCGGGAGCACGACTCAGCGCCAGAGCCGTAATCTGTCGCTGCAGGCTGGAGTGGTCATGGCGGTTGGCAAAATAGGGCTGGGTTTGCGTTGCCCCTATCGGGTCGAGGTCACCGCCCGGATATGGCAAAACGAGCGGCTGCTGGTGGAGAAAAAAGAGCAGATGGCGTGCGCCGGATGATGCGCATTTCATCTCATGACTGTCTATTCATCCAGTAGTCTCTATGCCATACTGACTCGCTCAGGTTTCTGTATCGAGCGTGCAACAAGATGGAAAAGATCGTGGTCCGGGGTGCTCGCACCCACAACCTCAAGAACATCAATCTGACCCTGCCCCGCGACAAGCTGATCGTGGTCACC
>NZ_QAJD01000122.1:0-9401 GCF_003061465.1 Aeromonas sp. HMWF017 | reverse complement strand
CTCCGGTTCGGGCAAATCCTCTCTGGCGTTCGATACCCTCTATGCCGAGGGGCAGCGCCGCTATGTGGAGTCCCTCTCCGCCTATGCCCGCCAGTTCCTCTCCTTGATGGAGAAGCCGGACGTCGACCATATCGAGGGGCTCTCGCCCGCCATCTCCATCGAACAGAAGTCCACTTCCCACAACCCGCGCTCGACCGTCGGTACCATCACCGAGATCTACGACTACCTGCGTCTGCTGTTTGCCCGGGTCGGTGAGCCCCGCTGCCCGACTCACGCCATTCCGCTCGCCGCCCAGACCATCAGTCAGATGGTGGATCAGGTGCTGGCCCAACCGGAGGGGAGCAAGCTGATGCTGCTGGCCCCGGTGGTGCGTGATCGCAAGGGGGAACACACCAAGCTGCTGGAGAATCTGGCGGCCCAGGGCTACATCCGTGCCCGTATCGACGGCGAGGTGTGCGATCTCTCCGATCCTCCTACGCTGGAGCTGCACAAGAAGCACACTATCGAGGTGGTAGTGGATCGCTTCAAGGTGCGCGAGGATCTGGCGCTGCGTTTGGCCGAGTCGTTTGAGACGGCGCTGACCCTCTCCGGCGGCATCGTGCTGGTGGTGCCGATGGATGGGGATGAGGGAGTTGCCCCCATGACCTTCTCCGCCAACTTTGCCTGCCCGGAGTGCGGCTACTCCATGTCGGAGCTGGAGCCGCGCATCTTCTCCTTCAACAATCCGGCCGGTGCCTGTCCGACCTGCGACGGCCTCGGGGTGCAGCAATATTTCGATCCGGCCAAGGTGATCGGCGATCCGGCCATCAGCCTGGCCAACGGCGCCATCCGTGGCTGGGACAAGCGCAGCTTCTACTACTTCCAGATGCTCAAATCCCTCTCCGAGCACTACAAGTTCGATCTGGAAACGCCGTGGGAAGATCTGCCGGTCAAGACCCAGGAGGTGATCCTGCGCGGCTCCGGTCGCACCGAGATCGAGTTCCGCTACATGAACGACCGCGGCGACGTGGTGGTGCGCAAGCACCCGTTCGAGGGGATCCTGCACAACATGGAGCGACGCTACCGGGAAACCGAGTCCAACTCGGTGCGTGAAGAGCTCTCCAAATACATCGCCAACAAATCCTGTACCAGCTGCGGTGGCAGCCGACTGCGGGAGGAGGCACGCCACGTCTTCGTCGACAACCGCAACCTGCCGGCCATCGCCGAGCAGTCCATCGGTGATGCGCTCGCCTTCTTCGAAGGGTTGAACCTGACCGGCCAGCGTGCCCAGATTGCCGAGAAGATATTGAAAGAGATCGTCGAGCGGCTCGGCTTCCTGGTGAACGTCGGTCTCAACTACCTGAGCCTGTCGCGCAGCGCCGAGACCCTCTCCGGTGGTGAAGCGCAGCGCATTCGACTGGCCAGCCAGATTGGTGCCGGTCTGGTGGGGGTGATGTATGTACTCGACGAGCCCTCCATCGGCCTGCACCAGCGTGACAACGAGCGGCTGCTCAAGACCCTCACCCATCTGCGCGATCTCGGCAACACGGTGATCGTGGTGGAGCACGACGAGGATGCCATTCGACTCGCCGACCACGTGCTCGATATCGGCCCGGGGGCGGGTGTGCACGGTGGCGAAATTGTTGCGCAGGGCACCCCCCAGCAGATCATCGACAATCCGGAGTCGCTGACCGGTGACTACCTCTCCGGCCGCAAGCAGATCGCCATTCCGGCCGAGCGCACCCCGCTTACCGGCAAGTGGCTGAAACTCAAGGGGGCGAGCGGCAACAACCTGCGCAACGTCAATCTTGATCTGCCCATCGGGGTGATGACCTGCGTCACCGGCGTCTCCGGCTCCGGCAAGTCGACCCTGATCAACGACACCCTGTTCCGCATCGCCCACCGTGAGCTGAACAAGGCGACCGAGTCTACGCCTGCGCCTTATCGCAGCGTGGAAGGGCTGGAGCATCTGGACAAGGTGGTGGATATCGACCAGAGCCCCATCGGCCGTACCCCGCGCTCCAACCCGGCCACCTATACCGGTTTGTTTACTCCGATCCGCGAGCTGCTCTCCGGCACCCAGGAGGCGCGTTCGCGCGGCTATCAGCCGGGCCGCTTCTCCTTCAACGTTAAAGGGGGCCGTTGCGAGGCGTGTCAGGGGGATGGCGTCATCAAGGTGGAGATGCACTTCCTGCCGGATGTCTATGTGCCGTGCGATGTCTGCAAGGGCAAGCGCTATAACCGCGAGACCCTGGAGGTGAAGTACAAGGGCAAGAACATCCACGAAATCCTCGAGATGACGGTGGAAGATGCCCGCGAGTTCTTCGATCCTGTGCCGGCGGTGGCGCGCAAGCTGCAGACCCTGATGGATGTGGGCCTCTCCTATATCCGTCTCGGCCAGTCGGCCACCACGCTGTCGGGCGGCGAGGCGCAGCGGGTCAAGCTGGCGCGGGAGCTCTCCAAGCGGGATACCGGCCAGACCCTCTACATTTTGGATGAGCCGACCACCGGGCTGCACTTCCACGATATCCAGCAACTGCTCAAGGTGCTGCACCAGCTGCGGGATCGCGGCAATACCATCGTCATCATCGAGCACAATCTTGATGTGGTAAAAACTGCCGACTGGATCGTCGATTTGGGACCGGAGGGAGGCGCCGGTGGTGGCCGCATTCTGGTGACGGGGACGCCGGAAGAGATTTGCACCAATAAAGAGTCTCATACAGCTCGTTTTTTACGACCGCTATTGGCGCGATAAGCCGTTATAATCGAGGGGCCTTTGGCCCCTTTTTGTTATAAAAATCGGGAGCATAGGGGGAAGCTCGTCAAGTGTGGGCAGGCTTGGCATCTCAGCATCATGGTAATGGATATATCGGGTTATGGCTCAGGCTCCGCGCACGATTGATCATCAGTTGGCTTACTCCATGTTCCCCATCTGGCTGGGGGCGATCCTGCTATTGCTGGTCCTGCTGGCGTGGGCCCAGATCCCGGCTGCCAGCCGGATTGAAGAGCAGCGAATGAAGGAGCATCTGCTGCGCGTGACCAAGGCGGTGCAGGCGGATGTGACCGCTCTGGATGCATTCAGTCGGGATTGGGGCATCTGGGATGACAGTCACCGTTTTATGGACAACAAAAGCAGGGGGTACATCGAATCCAACCTGTTCAGTGATATGCCGATGCGGGATTTTAGTCTCAACCTGATGAGCTTCATGGATCTCACCGGCTACGAAATCTGGACGCGCACCCTGCTACCAGATGCGCCGGGGGTTAATCCGGATCAGTTTCCCTACTTCCTTGATGAACTGAAAAAGCAGTTAAGGGAGCGCTCGGTGGCGCAAGGGGGCATCAATCTGCACGGGATCCGTGCTTCCCAGTGGGGGCCGCTGATGTACTCGTGGCAGCCGATCAGAAACAGTGACGAGTCGGCACCGTTCAACGGTTTCTTGCTGGTTGTACGTTGGCTCGACAAAGCCTATCTCGAGCAGGTATCGGAGCGTACCGCGCTGCCTCTGGCGATTTCCCACGCCAATCTGGATGTCACCGCTACCTTCAAACCACTGAAACCGCAAATAACGTATCGCCTGATTGACCTTGGGCTCACCCGGCTTAGGGGAGAGGTGCGACTGCTCAACAGCGATAACCAGCCGGTGCTGACTCTGGTGATTGAGGAGGAGAGAAAGATCTTGAGTGGCGTCATGGAGGGGGCGCTCTGGACCTTTATTGGTATGCTGTTTATCAGTTTTATCTGCGTCATGATCGCCATGTACCGGCTCAACAGCATTGTGCTCACCCCGTTGCAGCAGCTGGTGTCGGCGCTGCAACGCTTTGGCGATCGGCCAGATGCCACCTTGATCCCCTATATCGACAGCAGCGCCGAGATGGCGACCCTGAGCGGCAAGTTCAAGGAGATGGCCAGCAAGGTCAGTCAGCAACACGATGATTTGTTGGAAAAATCCAGCCAGATGGAGATGGCTGCATTCACCGACCCCTTGACCCGTTGTTTCAATCGTCGCTATCTCGATGGCTGGTTGCAGGCCAACCGGGCCAAACCTTGTCTGTTATTGCTGCTGGATCTGGATCATTTCAAGCGGATCAATGACCGCCTTGGCCATGACATCGGGGATCTGGTGCTGAAACAGTTGGCGGATCTGCTGCGCAAGGTGGTGACAGGAGAGCGCGAGCCTATCATCCGGCTGGGCGGGGAGGAGTTCTTGTTGCTGTTGCAGGTGGATGACGAGCAAGAGTTGGCGCTGCGGGTCGAATATCTGCGCCAGCGTGTCGCTCAGCACCGCTTTGGCAGAGAGGATGCGCCACTCTGGTTGACGGTGTCGCTGGGGTTCTGCCGCTATCCGTTGCACCCGGAGTACCCGGATTCATTCTGGAGTCATAGCTTCAAACTGGCGGACATGGCGCTGTACCAGGCCAAAGTCGGCGGGCGAAATCGGTGGTGTGGCTACGCTGGTCCCCTCTCTGCGGAGGGAATGAGCCAGACTCCGGAACAGCTTGCCGAAGGGGGGAATATCACCCTGCTGCACTCTGTCAATCCGGATTAACCCTGCCGTACCAATACCAGATAGGCCAGGGCGACAATAAAACCGAGCAGGATAAAGAGAAAGGATCCGATTCCCCACACGGCCGCGAGAAAGGCCCCCACCTTTTGCCATTTCGACTCATTTTTCATAAATAAACCATTACTTACCAGTAACTTCTATGGCGCAAAAAATACGCTGATTTACCCATATAAACAACAATTAATCGCCGCACTGCCGTGCAATAAGATGTGATTTGTTTGCTCCTTTTGGCGCTGGATGCGGGTAGTTACAACCTGTCGAAACAGGTATTTCAGCTTGTTGTCTGGGGGCTCAACGAGATTGGGATGGCGCGCAAAGATGTCACACCAATCGATTTATTTCTGTGCAACCTTTGCTCCAAGTCAATAACTTTGCATTTACAAGGGCATATAGTCAGCGGGCTTACAGCATCAAATGAAAACAAAAAAAGGGATTACGTGATGAAAAAATTACTTCCTCTGATGATTGCCGCTGCAGTGACCTCTCCTTTCGCCATGGCCCATCAGGCTGGTGATATTCTGGTTCGTGGTGGTTTGGCATTTGTATCGCCGCAGGAAAGCAGCACGCCTGTAGAGCTGGAAATTAATGACAACATGCAATTGGGATTGACTCTCTCTTACATGATTACTGATAACTGGGGTGTCGAATTGCTGGCTGCAACCCCCTTCTCTCATTCAGTCAAACTGGGTGGCGCTGAAGTTGCCAAGATCAAGCATTTGCCGCCGACTCTGATGGGTCAGTACTATTTTGGCGATGCTCAAAGCAAGGTTCGCCCGTATGTCGGTATTGGCGTGAACTACACCACCTTCTTTGATGAAGAGGGTCGTGGTGCACTGTCAGGAACCGATGTCAAAGTCGATGACTCCTGGGGTGTTGCCGGACAAGTTGGTATCGATATGGCGATCACTGACCGCTGGTTTGTCAACGGTTCAGCCTGGATCATGGATATCGATACCGATGTGCATACAGCGATTGGCACCATTAATACCAAGGTCGACCCGATGGCCTTTATGGTGGGTGTTGGCTACCGCTTCTAATGATTCTGACTGCGGTTCTGAACGGACCGCGGAAGATAGCAAAGTACGTCTCTTTCAGCCCGGCTTGTGCCGGGCTTTTTTCGTATGGCTGATTTTGTCTGTACTGTGACCCAACCCGATACAAATCAATTAAATACCTGCCGCTTTATTTCAGTTATTCGCCACCCCTGCCGATAGTGACTATGTTCACTTTACCTTCCCCCAATGAGTGAGGATGTCTCCATGGGCTTATCTATCGTGCAGCGGATCATCGCCGGATTCGTGTTGATGCTGCTGTTGCTGATCCTGCTTGGTGTGATCAGTACCTTTAAAATCAAGGGTATAAATGACGGCCTCTCTGCCGTATCTGACCGGGCAACCCCGCTGGTAGTTGCTGTCGCAGGTCTCAAGGGGGCACTGCAGGATAGTAACCGCTGGGTGCTGGTCTACCGCACCAGTGAAGATGCCGCCCAGTTGCCGCAGCTGGCCAATCAGTTCAAGGAGCAGCAGAACCGCTTCGCCCAGCTGAGTCAGGAGATGGGTAAATTTACCGACGTAGCGGATGCTCGTGCCCGCTTCCAGCAGGTCGAGAGTGCTACCACCCAATTTTATGGCTTGGCGGATCAGGTGTTGGCACAGCATCGACAGTGGGTCAGTGCGCTGGATCAGCGCCACAAGCTGGAGATGGAATTTATCCGCCTTGAGGATACCTACCAGTGGGCGGCGGATTTGCTGCTGCAACAGACCGCCAGTAAGCGCTCCATGCGCAACAAGGCGGAGCTTATTACCTCGGGTATCGCCCGCGATCTGAAGAATATCCGCCGTGCCGATGCCAGAACCGACCTGAACGAGCTGGAAAAGGTGTTGAGCAAGGACATCGAGATGGCCCGCAAGCGGTTGGAGCGGGTGCTGGTGCCCGATGATGTGAAAGCGCGCTTTGTCTCCAATCTGGATCGGATGCAGGAGCTGGCACTTGGCGCTCAGGGCTTGCTGGCAACCATGCGTCAGGCTCAACAACTGGCGCTGTCGCTGGCCACGCAAAATCAGCAGCTGGATGCCAGTCTGGTCAACAGCCTCAATTTGCTTGATGAGATGGGCAAGTCCGCCGGTGCCATCGCCAGCGATAGCCGGATCAATGCCGATGCGGCGGTCAGCAGTGCCAGCTTCTGGATCCTGGTGGTTGCCGCGATGTCGGCCGTTGCGGCGCTGGTGATCGGTTATACCACGGCGCGCAGCATTCAGCGCCCGTTGCAGATGATCAACAAGGAGCTCGATTACATGGCGGCCGGTGACATGACCCGCCGCATCAACTACCGCAGCAGTTGCGAATTTGGCAGCCTCTCTCGCTCCATCGATACGCTGGCGGGCAAGACCGGTGAACTACTCTCTCAAATCAATGCGGGCTCCCGTCATCTGGTGGATGAGGCGAGCCGCGCCGCCGAGATCAGCGAACGGGCCATGTCCCGGGTACAGGAGCAGAAGAGCCAGACCGATCAGGTGGCCGCCGCTATTACCGAGCTGGAAGTGAGCGCCACCGAGGTTGCCCGCTCTACCGATGGCACCAAGCGCGAAGTGGATCTGGCCGATGAAGAGGCTCGTAGTGGTCGTCAGAAAGTGGCCACCACTCGCCGGATCACCGAGCAGCTGGCTGGCGCCATGGAGGAGGCGGTCGGCATCACCTACAAACTTGGGGAATTCAGTAACAACATCGGCAGCATTCTCGATGTGATCCGCAGCATCGCCGAGCAGACCAACCTGCTGGCATTGAACGCCGCCATCGAAGCGGCCCGTGCTGGCGATGCCGGCCGCGGTTTTGCGGTGGTGGCCGATGAGGTGCGGGCACTGGCCAATCGCACCCAGACCTCGACCGAAGAGATCCAGGGGATGATTGAGAACCTGCAAAGCTCCAGCAAGCATGTGGTTGAAGTGATGGGGCGCAGCCAGGAGCAGACCCAGAGCTGTGTCGAGCAGACTCGCGAGATGGATGTGGCGCTGCAATCCATTGCCGATCGGATGGGGGCCATCAAGTCGATGGCGGATCAGGTGGCCCATGCTGCTCAGGAGCAGATCTCCGTCAGTCAGGGGGTCGCTCGTCATATCGCCGGTATTGCCGATGTGGCATACGAGACCGAGCGGGAGGCGCGCGAATCCGCCAGCAGCAGCGAAGTGCTGGCCGACCTGGTCGCCAAACAGCAGCAATTGATCGCACATTTCAAGGTCTAGGAGGGCTTATGTCTAAAAAGTGGATTGGAGCCCTGAGTCTCCTGTTGTGTGGCCAGCTGATGGCCAGCGAGCTGGTGATTGAAAGCTGGCGAACCGATGACAAGGCGTTGTGGGAGCAGAAGATTATCCCGGCGTTTGAAGCAGCGCATCCCGGCATCAAGGTGAGTTTTCATCCGGTGCAGAACGTCAACTACATGCCCACCCTGTGGGAGAGCCTGAAAGGCGGTAAGGCGGGGGATCTCATTACCTGTCGTCCGTTTGATGACTCGCTCGCCCTGTTCAAGGCGGGCCATCTGGCCGAGCTGACCGAAATGGCCGGAATGGAGAACTTCCCGAGTTTTGCCCAGTCACCCTGGCAGACCGATTCCGGTGCCCAGACCTTCTGTGTACCGATGGCCTCGGTGATCCATGGCTTCTTCTATAACAAGAAGATCCTCAGTGAATTGGGGGTCACCTTGCCTCAAACCCGCGACCAGTTCTTCGCCGTGCTGGACAAGATCAAGGCCGACGGGCGTTATGTGCCGCTGGCCATGAGCGGTTCCGAGAGTTGGGTTGCCTCCGAACTGGGGTTCCAGAACATTGGTCCCAACTACTGGAAGGGAGAGGACGGCCGTCTGGCACTGATCGGCGGGCAGGAGCGGTTGGACAACCCGCAATATGTGAAGGTGTTCGACGAGCTGGCCCGCTGGCGTTCCTACCTCGGTGAAGGTGGTGAGAGCCGCGATTACGCGACCAGCAACGAGTTGTTCACGTCGGGCAAGGCCGCCTTCTACGTGGCGGGCTCCTGGGAGATTGCTCCCTTCACCGGCAAGGTCGATTTTGGCGTCATGCGTCCGCCGGTGGCCAAACAGGGTGATGGCTGTTTCTTTACCGACCATACCGATATCGGTATGGGGATGAACCCGGCCAGCAAGAACAAAGAGGGGGCCATGGCCTTCCTGCAGTGGCTGACGACGCCGCAATTTGCCGAGCTCTATACCAACTCGCTGCCGGGATTCTTCTCCCTCTCCAACCACTTCTTCGATGTCACCAACCCGGCGGCCAAAGAGATGATGGAGTGGCGCGATCAGTGTGACTCGACCATTCGGGTGGCGACTCAGATCCTCTCCCGTGGTACGCCCAAGTTGGGGGATGAGCTGGCCGAGGTGAGTCAGGCAGTGCTGCTTGGCAAGATGGAGCCCAAGGCTGCCGCGGATCGACTGGAAAGTGGCTTGAAGGGCTGGTATGCCCCTCATCAGGGCAACAAGGCCAAGAGCGCGGATTGTCAGTGTGATGCGGTTGCCCCTGCTTCGGCTTCAGCGCCAGCGACTGAGGTGTCCGCAGCTCCCGCGACCAGTGAAACATCGGCCGTGGTGTCACCTGCTGTGACTCCCGCAGAACCCGCATCAGCGGCCGCTGCCCCATTACCGGCGCCGTCGGATGAGGTGGAGCAGGCGCTCTCCAACGAGCTGGAGGCGCCACAGCAGCCACAGCAATAGGTCATCTGCATCAATAAGAGCGGGAGGCATCAGCCTCCCGTTTTTTTAGGCTCTGTCCCAATTACGTGTTGAAAGGCTAATCTTGAAGTAGGCCATCACCTTGAGGTCTACCATCATGGATACCCCAGCCTTTCAAC
>NZ_QAJD01000121.1:0-37906 GCF_003061465.1 Aeromonas sp. HMWF017 | reverse complement strand
ATGTAGAGCGGGCGCTGAGCGCACCGCGCCGCACCCTGACCGATTTTATGGCGCTGATCTCCCCTGCCGCCGAGGCGCTTTTGCCGCAAATGGCCGCCGAGGCCGAGCGGCTGACTCGCCAGCGCTTTGGCAACACCATCGGCTTCTATGTGCCGCTCTATCTGTCGAACCTGTGCGCCAACGACTGCACCTACTGCGGCTTCTCCATGAGCAACCGCCTCAAGCGCAAGACCCTGAATGCAGAGGAGATAGAGCGCGAGTGTCTGGCCATCAAGGCGCGCGGTTTTGACAGCGTGCTGCTGGTGACCGGCGAGCACGAGCACAAGGTGGGGCTCGCCTATTTTCGCGAGGTGATGCCCATCATCCGCCACCACTTCAGCACGGTGGGGATGGAAGTGCAGCCTCTCTCGCAAGCCGAATATGCCGAGCTGAAAAGCCTCGGCCTCGACGCCGTCATGGTCTATCAGGAGACCTACCACGCCCCCACCTACGCCCGCCACCATCTGCGTGGCAACAAGCGGGACATCGCATGGCGTCTCGCCACGCCGGATCGGCTGGGCCGCGCCGGTATCGACAAGATCGGGCTGGGGGCGCTGATCGGTCTCTCCTCGGACTGGCGCGCCGACAGCTACTTTGTCGCCGAGCATCTGAGCTGGCTTGAGCGCCACCACTGGCAGAGCCGCTACTCGCTCTCCTTCCCGCGCCTGCGCCCCTGCACCGGTGGGCTGGAGCCTGCCGTGGTTATGTCGGATCGCCAGCTGGCCCAGCTGATCTGCGCCTGGCGCCTCTTCTCGCCCACGCTGGACTTGTCCCTCTCCACTCGCGAGTCCGCCACCTTTCGCAACGGCGCGGTGCGCCTTGGCATCACCCAGATGTCGGCCGAGTCGCGCACCCAGCCGGGGGGCTATGCCGAGGGGGATAAAGAGGAGCTGGAGCAGTTCGCCATCCACGACGACAGGCCGGTAGGAGAGGTGGCCGCCGCCGTGCGGCAGGCGGGTTTGCAGCCGGTGTTTAAAGATTGGGAACCGTTTTTGGGTCGTTAACGACGTTTACACCTGTGATAACAGACAGCGGCAAGCAGATCGGAGGGGCAGATCCCCGCACTGCTTGCCGTTTCCTTTTGCCTGCGGCAACAGGATTGTCTTGCTGGTGTAACGATATGAATGTCGTTGGCTGTAAGATGAGAAGTCCTAGCCTGATGATCATTTTTTATATATTCTTTCGAGTTAGAACTATTAGTCGACAGAGTGGATGTGCCTAAATATGATTTTAGATATACTGAATTTTGGCCCCATACATACAGCAAAAGTCGAAATTAATGGGCTTTCTGTTATTGCTGGTGATAATGACACAGGGAAAAGCACAATAGGGAAAGCCCTTTTTTCTTTGATTAAAGGTGTCCAGAAATCAACAGAAATAAACGAGGAGGTAAAAAATAGAGAGATTATCCAAGCTGTCGAAGATGTATATTTCTCATCTAGAAAAATGCTTGGCGTATCATTATACTCAAAAATAAGGGAGTATATTTTTCCGCCCACTTTTTTTGATGATATAAAACTTCGCGGTATATCTGCTGTAGAGTCGCGTAAAAATAGCATTTATGTTATAGAAAATTTATTGCTGGATGAGGATTCTATATATAAAGATTTTGCGATTAAGTTTAATCGAATACATGACCTGATAGAGGATGGTGTAGACCCTATAAGCGTACAAATAAAATCTCTCTCGAGCATAATTCACTCTGAGTTTAAAGGTGGTGTTGTTAATAGATACATATCATCTAATGTATCTAAGCTAAAACTCGTTGACTCTGACATTGAGATTCTTTCCTGTGACCTGCATGATGGAAAGGTGAAATCTTTTCAACAGTTGGATCTAATACAGTATGTTGATATCACATATGTGGACTCTCCTGCTGTAGTGAACTTCATATCTCAGATAGATATTTCAGGATCCTTTGATGCTGGTGCTAGAAGTGGTTCAAAACCGCTAACTATACCATTACACTATAAAGATTTGCTGACTAAGTTAAAGAACTCAAAGTATTATGATGATGAGCCATCAGTCATAGAAAAAGAGATATCAGGCATATATGGCGGCAAGTTCTCGTATAACGAAAAAGATAACGATTTCGTTTATAAAAATAACAAAGGCGTTTCAGCGTCATCCATAAATATTGCTGCTGGCATTAAGTCTCTGGGTATTCTAAATTCTTTAGTTGTATCAGGCCTAACTAATGATAAAACTATTTTAATCATTGATGAGCCAGAAGTTAATCTACATCCAAAATGGCAACTAGAGTATGCAAAAATCATATGTGAGCTAGTTAGCATGGGTGGTAACATACTGGTAAATACTCATAGCCCATACATAGTTGAAGCGTTAAAAGCTTTTTCAGTTAGAAAAGGAATCCGTTCAAACTTCTATTACGCTGAAAAAATTGCTGGTGGCCATACAGAGCTGCGCTCATTAGGTAGCGATATTGGTGATATTTTAGAGGCACTTGCTGCACCTTTTCAACGTTTGTATGAAGATTCTTGCTTTATAAGTGACGACTATGATTTGTAATAAAATATATGAGCGTTTATTAGCGGATTTTCCTGGGCAATATAAATCATTGACTGATATAAGTTATAATGATGCATCGGAAAAGAAATTTTATTGTTCTGATGTGAAGTTTATTTCTTTTGATGATATCGAATTTACTCCAGGTAAAGGTGATAAAAAAGGAAAAGCACCAGATATGCTTGCTTGCGCTGGGGGTAAATTAATCTTTGTTGAATTCAAGGAGGGGGCTTGCAAAAATGTTAAAGATGATGATGTTAAGTTGAAAATAATAGAAGGTATAAACTCTCTTTATAGATATTCGGCTAGTAAACTTTCTATTGCTAGGCAAGATTTCTTGAATATTGATATAGATTACTTCGTTTTTCATCGAAAGCCACCTCAGAAGGGCAGTATCTTCCAGCACATGCAGAGGAGCATTGTGCGCTGGCGTTTAAGTGAATATAAAGGCCTGTACTTAAGAGAGGTTGCAACACTTGATGAACATGAAGAGGCATTTAAAGTCTTAAATAAAATTAGTAATGGTTCTCTCTTAAGTGGAACATATGTTAGTTACCTTGGACATGAAACTATTGTTGAGGAGTGGGCCGCAGTATAAAAATTCAAGGATTTAAAATTTTGACGAGGCCTCGTTGTTTTTAATTAGGTTGTTTGAGAGGCCACTGTCGCTATTTTAGAGTTATTGCCCGCTTAATATGTACCACTAACGGGAGTGGTTTTTGGGAACCAGTGAATATATACGTGCATCAAGTGGCTGTCCATGAAGGAAGATGCGATTTCTAGCCCGGCATTCAAAGGTTGCCCCTGCTGCGATAGCAACAGCTTCGCTGGCGTTGTTGCCAACTCCCATCACGATCTCTAGCCGAAATAGTTCCAACTGCTGAAAGCCAAAGTCACGGAGCAGGGCGACCGCCTGTCGGGCGATGCCGCAGCCTTGGCGGGATTGGCGTACCCAATAGCCGATATTGCCGTAACGATGATGGGGCGACAGCTGGTTGATTCCTGCGCCACCCTGCAGTTGGCCGGTGGTGGCGCAGAAGATGCCCATGTCAAAGGCGCGTCCCGCCGCACAATCCTGCTCGCAGCTGGTAAACCACTCCAGCGCGCTCTCCCGGGTAAATGAACGGGAGCACCAGCTCATCCATTTGCCGACCGTCTCGATCGATTCGTGGGCCGCGCGGACAAACTCGTCGGCATCGGCCGGTTCGAATGGGCGGATCACTATATTGGCGTTGGCAAGGCGCGGGAGTGTCATCACTTGTCCTGCTTTTTCAGGAAGTAACTGATATGCCCCGGCGGCATATCGGGCAGCTGGCCAAAGACTTCGTAACCCTGCTTCTGGTAGAAGGGGAGGGCCTGAAAGCTGGTGGTTTCCAAGTGGTAGTTGCTGATGCCCTTGCTTTGGGCGTACTGCTCCATGGCGCCGAGCAGGCGGCCGCCCCAGCCATCGCAGCGGATGCTTTCGTCGATCCAGAGCCAGTCGACGTGCAACCAGCCCCACTTGATGTCGGCAATGATGCCGCCGTGTACCTTGCCCTCTTTATCCTTGATAAAGCTGGCGATCCGCTCGCGCCGAAGTTCGTACAGTTGAGGGCCTGCCTGGCTTACGTTGTAGCCCGTCAGGCCAATGCGCAGCGCTTCAACATCATCGTCCTGAGGCGGTTGGGGTGGGGTTAGTTGCATATGGGCTCCTGCGGTATGGGTTGTGGCGGCAAAGGGTTAAAGCAATACCCGTTTGGACTCTGTTTGGTCAAGTGTTCTGGTCGCTCGCCACCAAGCGTGCATGGTATGGCGGCCAGTCAATGGCCCTTGCAACTTCCATCCCCCCTTGCATCACCCCAGAGTGAGGCGCAGACTGTTTGGCCTTGTTTTTATGCGATTCGATTCAAGGCAACCATCATGACTCCTGCCATCAACCTGCTGAAGAAGCTCAAAATTCCCCACAAGCTCTACCCCTACGAGTGCGAAGCCCACGACGATTTCGGCAAGCATGCCGCGACCCAGCTCGGGCTGCCGGAGGCGCAGGTGTTCAAGACTCTGGTCGCCCATCACGACAAGCAGGCGGTGGTGGCCATCGTTCCCTCATCCGGCATGTGCAGCCTGAAACAGCTGGCCAAGGCGACCGGTCTCAAGAAGGTGGAGATGATGAAACCGGCGGAAGCGGAGAAGCTGACTGGTTACAAGGTGGGTGGCATCAGCCCGCTGGCGCAGAAGAAACTGCTGCCCACTGTGCTCGACGAGTCGGCGCTGCAGTTTGACGAGATCCTGGTGAGCGGCGGCAAGCGCGGTCTCTCGGTCGGGGTGGCGCCGCAGGATATGCTGACGCTGATGAAGTGGATCGCTGCACCCATCGGCGAAGAGTAGTGCCGGGCATGGTGTGAACCTGCTCTCCGGGCCTGTGGCGGCCCGGATAGCCCCACCTGTGAGCGGGCGCGTGCCCTGTGCTCAACGGGGTGCGTGCCAGTCTATAATGGGTGAACCCCGTTGTATGAGTTCAGCCATGATGTACCGACTTCTGTTGCTTTGCCTCTGTTTATCCCTCCCCTCTGCCTTGCTGGCTGCCACCCGTTTTACCCTGCTCAGCCCTGAAAACAGTCAGGATATGCGGATGCGTTATTACCGTGAGGTGATGCAGCTGGCGCTAGAGAAAACTCGCCCCGAATATGGCGACTACGAGTTGCTGGACTCCCTGCCGATGAACAAGGCGCGGATGCGGATCGAGGTGCAGGAGCAGGGCAAAAACGCCCTCTTTATTGTCGACAGCTGGCCTTATCAGGGGGAGGCGGTGGCGGATCAGGTGGCATCGATCCCGTTCCCGATCGATATGGGGATCCTCGGCTATCGGGTCTGTTTTGTCGGCTCGGATCGTGCTGCCGAGCTGGCGCGGGTGAACACCCTGGATCAGTTGCGCCACTTCACTCAAGGGGTGGGCACCGGCTGGCAGGATGCGGCGATCCTGCGCCACGGCGGGCTGACGGTGCATGAGGTGGATAACTACGAGTCGCTGTTTCGTATGGTGGCACGAGGGCGCATCGATCTCTTCTGTCGTGGGGCCAACGAGATCCTGCCGGAGTGGCAATCTCATCAGGGCAAGGTGGCCGGTTTGACGGTCGATCGCCATCTGGCCCTTTTCTATCCGTTGATCCACGTGTTCTACAGTAATGCCCGCTACGTTCAGGAGCGCGAGCGCCTTGAGCGCGGTCTGCAACTAGCCTGGCAGGATGGTTCCCTCAAGCGGCTCTGGCGTCACCACTTCCAGTCCTCGCTGGTGTTTGCCAATCTGGGGGCTCGCCAGATCTTCCGGCTCGGCAACCCGCTGCTACTCAAGACGGGTTTTGACTACCGCCCCTACCTTTACAATCCGCAGGCGGATGATTTCGGTTCACTGCCCTGAGCCGGATTATCAGATGCACAGGCTCTGATAGAGTGAGGGAGAGATCGTTGCCGCCAAGGAGATGGCCCATGCGCGTATCTGCCCGCATCCTGCTCTTCATCGCGTTGCTGCTGCCCGCCACCGGCAGCGCGGTCCCGGCCTTTACGCTGCGTACCTGCCTCGAAAACAGTGACTCCTACCCCTGGCTGCTGCAATCGGGCGAGGGGATTGTGCAGTATCACCTCAAGGCGGTTGCCACCGCCCTCAATGCCGAGATCGAGCTGACGCCGCTGCCGTGGAAGCGCTGCCTCTCGCAGGTGAGCAGTGGCCAGATGGATGCGGCCATCAAGATGAGTTACAGCGTCGAGCGGGCGACCAAGGTGGGGGTTTATCCCATGCGCGGGGGCAAACCCGACCCCGCCAAGCGGCTGCTGACCGAGAGCTACAGCCTCTATCAGCTCAAGGGGGGCAAGAGCCAGTGGGATGGCACCACTCTCAGGGTCAAGGGCATGGTGGCGGCCCAGTCGGGATTTTCCATCGTCGACTTGTTGCTGGCGGCGGGGGCCGAGGTGGACGACTCCAGCCGTGACCCGCTGATCATGTTGAAAAAGCTGGTGATGGATCGGGCGCAGGCGACGGCCATCCAGACCGAGGTGGCTGACAGCATTCTGGCGGCCCATCCCGAGCTGCAGGCCCGTATCGAGCGGCTGTCGCCGGTGCTGGTGGAGAAACCCTACTATCTGGTCTTCTCTCACCGCTTCTATCAGGCCCATCCCCAACAAAGCCGGCAGGTGTGGGATGCCATCGAGCAGGTGCGCGACTCAGCTGCCTACCAACGTTACGCCGCGTCGCTCAGAAGCACGCCTCCGGCGGGGGAGTAGGCTGATGGACGCAGCTGGCCAAAAAGGGGAAGAGACCATGGGGTGGTGGCGGGAGCGGGCGCCCGCGCTCGGGGGCTACACTGAAAGTACCCCTTCAGCCAAGGCGCGGTTTATGTCACCCCTGCATCTGCTTGCTGCCGCTCTGCTCTGCATGTTGTCGCTGACCGGACAGGCGGCCACCCGGTTTACCTATATCAGCCCGGAGAGCGAGCGGGATCCGCGCACCACTTATGATCGGGAGCTGCTGCGGCTC
This sequence comes from Aeromonas sp. HMWF017, assembly GCF_003061465.1. Classification (NCBI taxonomy): domain Bacteria; kingdom Pseudomonadati; phylum Pseudomonadota; class Gammaproteobacteria; order Aeromonadales; family Aeromonadaceae; genus Aeromonas; species Aeromonas sp. HMWF017. The sequence continues at coordinate 30,834 of NZ_QAJD01000121.1, read as the reverse complement.
GCCCTCGACAAGACCCGCGACCAGTTTGGCAACTATCTGCTGGAGCCTGCGCCGCCCATGACCAAGGCGCGCGAGCGGGTCAGCATGCAGCTCGACAGCTATCCCAACCTCTTTGTAATGGACAGCTACAGCAGCACCCGCGAGGATCTGGGGCTCGCCTATGTCCGTTTTCCCATCCATCTGGGCATCGTCAGCTACCGCATCTGTTTTGTCAGCCCGCAGCAAAAGGCGGCGGTGAGCAAAGTGACCGACCTCAAGGGGCTGCGGCAGTTCACCTTCGGTCAGGGCAAGGGGTGGCTGGATGTGGATATCCTGCGTTACGCCGGGATGGAGGTGGTGGAAGTGGAGGGGTACGAGAAGCTGTTCAAAATGGTGGCGCGGGGCCGCTTCGATCTCTTCTGCCGCGGGGTGAGCGAGCTGCGCAGTGAGCAGCTTACCCACAAGGAGATGACGGATCTGCTGGTGGATGATGCGCTATTGATCTACTACCCGCTGCCCCGGGTCTTCTACACCAATCCCAACAATCGCGAGGCGCTGCAGCGGGTCGAGCGGGGGTTGCAGCTGGCGTGGCTGGATGGCTCGCTACAGGCGCTGTGGCGCAAGAGCTTTGGCCCGGCCATCGCCTTTGCCAAGCTCTCCCAGCGCCGACTGCTGCGACTGGATAACCCCTTCCTCGACGGGATCAGCTTCGATTACCGCCCCTACTTCTACAATCCGCAGACAGATCGCTTCGGCGATTACTGAGGTGCCTGCCGCTGGCGGCAGAGGGCCAGCCAGGCCTCGGCGGTGCGCGACAGATAGCGCTCGCTCGGCCAGATCACCCCGAGTCGCCAGCTCAGTTCAGGCTCCAGCGGTCGCAGCACCAGACCATCCGGGGTCAGCCGGTTGCAGACCGGCTCCGGCAAGAAGGCGACCCCCATGCCGCTGCGTACCATGGCGGTGAGAAAATCCCACTGGCTGCTGCGCGCTGCCACCTGCGGCACAAAGCCCGCCTCCTGACACGCCTGCTCCAGCCGCTCGCTCAGGGTAAACGCCTGGGTATAGAGCAGGAAGGGCTCCTCCTGCAGAGACTCCAGCCGCAGTGGTGCATCGCCATGCCAGCGGGGTTGATCAGGCAGCACTACCCGGATCGGGTATTGATCCAACTCCAGCGCGCTGAGGGCGCCCCCCTCTTTGGTCGGCAGCATGGTGATGGCGAGATCCAGCTCCCCCTCCAGCACCGCCTGTTCGATGCGGCGACCGCCGTACTCCACCAAGGTCAGCTCAACCTTGGGATAGCGGGTGCGGTAGGCGCGGATCAGATCTGCATAGACGTGACCCACCATGGGGGGAATGCCAAGGGTGAGGCGACCGTGTTGCAGGCTCTGCAGATCCGCCAGTTCGGCCTCCAGCTGCTGCATCTCCGCCAAGATGGTCTGGGCCCGGTTGAACAGCACCTGGCCGCTGTCGGTCAGGGTGAAGCGGCGTCCTTCCCGGTTGAGCAGGGGTTGGCCCAGCTCCTCTTCGATATTGCGGATCATCTTGCTGATGGTGGGCTGGGTGACGAACAGTTTTTCAGAGGCGCGGGTGAAGCTTTTTTCCCGCACCAGTTCGACAAAATAGCGCAGGGCGCGAATATCCATGGACTCTCTCGACTCGTGTTGGCGGGTACGGGATGAAGTATGCCTATGCGGCATGAATTTGATAATTTTAATTCATTTCTGGCAGGTTTTGCTCAACTCTATACTGTGAGCCGGTTCACAGAAAGACGATGATCATGAAAGCCCTCTGCTTGCGCTGGTTACAAACTCCCTTCCAGATTGTGTTGCTGGCAGCCATCTGGCTGCTGGCCGATACCGCGGTGCGTACCCTCCATCTGCCGCTGCCCGCCAACCTCACCGGCATGCTGTTGCTGCTGGCCTGCATCCTGCTCGGGGTGGTTAAGGCCGAGTGGTTCAGCGCGGGTGCTCGCTGGCTGCTGGCCGAGATGCTGCTCTTCTTCGTGCCCGCTGTGGTGGCGGTGGTCAACTATCAGGATCTGCTGTTGCAGGAGGGGTGGCGCATCATGGTGGTGCTGCTGGTGAGCACCACGCTGGTACTCGGCACTACCGCGCTGGTGGTGGACCGGGTCTACCGCCTCGAACTGAAACTGGCCCGCCGGAGTCGCCGTCATGTCTGATACCCTGCTCGGGCTGATCTGTTTCGCCCTCACCCTGATCTTCTACTACGCCAGCAAATGGCTCTATGGCAAAAAGCGCATTCTGCCGCTGATGCCGCTGCTGCTGGCGCCGACCCTGCTGGTGGCCGTGGTGCTGCTGTTCCACATCCCCTATCAGGATTACATGGCGGAATCCCACTGGCTGCTCTGGCTGCTGGGCCCCGCCACCGTCGCCTTCGCGGTGCCGGTCTACGAGAACCGCCAGCTCATTCGTCGCCACTGGTTGTCTCTGTCGGTAGGGGTGGTCGCATCGGTCATCATGGCGGTGGGGAGTACCGTGCTGCTGGCCCGCTGGCTGGATCTCTCCGACATGCTGCAACGCAGTCTGGCGATGCGCTCCATCACTACGCCGTTTGCGGTGGAGGCGACCCGCGCCATCGGTGGTCAGAGCGATCTCACCGCGCTGTTTGTTGTGCTCACCGGCGTCATCGGCATGGCGGTGGGGGAGAGTGTGCTCACCGTGCTGGCCATTCGCAGTCGTCTTGGCAAGGGTGCCGGTTTTGGTGCCTCGGCCCACGGTGCCGGTACCGCCAAGGCCTATCAGATGGGCAACGAAGAGGGGGTGGTCTCCAGTATGGTGATGATGATCGCCGGCATGGTGACCGTGCTGCTGGCGCCCCTGCTGGGCCGGATGTTCTGGTAGGCCTGGCTTCCCTTTAGAAGGCGGCTCGTCCCGGCGCTACACTCTAGTGAGCCTGTATTTCCGGGATGAGCAGTATGACCTTTCATCGCCTCGCTTCCTGCTTGCTGCTGTGCAGCCTTTCCCTCCTTGCCACTCCCCTAAGGGCGAGCGACGTCATCACTCATATCAGCCCCGAGAGCGATCGGGACTTGCGTACCCTCTATTTTCGCGATCTGTTGCAGTTGGCGCTGGAGAAGACCCGCGATAGCTTCGGTGACTACGAGCTGCGGACCGCACCGCCGATGAACCGTATCCGGATGCGACAGATTGTGCAGACTCAGCAATACCCCAATCTGTTTGTGGCTGACAGTCTGCGCCCGGCCGCAGAGAGCGAAGCGCTGGATTACGTCCGTTTTCCGGTGGAGCTGGGTATCCTCGGTTATCGCATCTGCTTTGTCAGTCCGCAGCAGGCCGATGCGGTGGCAAGGGTCAATACCCTGACCGAGCTGCAGCAATTTCTGCACGGGCAGGGGCGTGGCTGGCAGGATGCGGAGATCCTGCGTCATGGGGGATTCAAGGTGCAGGAGATCGACGGTTACGAGCGGCTGTTCAAGCTGGTGGCTCGCGGTCGCATTGATCTCTTTTGCCGCGGGGCCAACGAGCTCTTTATTGAGCAGGAGCAGCACAGTGATCTGCCCGGTCTCACCGTGGATCGGCGAGTGGCGCTGCACTATCCCTTCCTTCACCTCTTCTACACCCACAAGGATAATCAGGCCGCCATCCGCCGCCTCTCGGTCGGCCTCAAGCTGGCGTGGCGGGATGGCTCGCTGCAACAGCTCTGGCTGCGCCACTTCAAACCTTCCCTCGAGCAGGCGCAGCTCCCCAAGCGCCTGTTGTTCGAGTTGGCCAATCCGCGCTTGGATAAGGTGGACTTTGATTATCGGGCCTACCACTACAACCCCGTCGACGGGACGTTCGGGCCCGGGCTGCCTTGATCCTGATGGTGCTGTTCCCGGATAAAGGGCCGTCTCTGCCGATGTGCTAAATCATGCCAATAAGGCATGTTTTTTATTATTTAAATTCATTTTTTGAAGGTTGGTGAGCTGCATATACTGGTGGTCGCTTCACGGTTCAGGTTTGCCCTTGCACTGCTTCTGGCTTGCGCAAGTGGCTTGAATCGTCCTGCTGCGGCGTCTTGATGTTCTGCATGAAGGCGTCCATCACTGGGCCGGGATCGATCCCGGCAGGTATTACAGCTGACGGAGCCTTGTTATGTTTAATCCCCACCCTTGCGCCCTGATTGTCGAAGGGGGCGCGATGCGCGGCATCTTTGCCAGCGGCGTGCTCGATGCGTTTGTCGAAAGTCACCACTACCCGTTCGATTTCGTCATGGGCGTCTCGGCCGGTGCCACCAATCTGGTCTCCTACCTGAGCGAGCAGCCGCGCCGCAGTCACCACATCATCACCGAGCTGGCTTGCAGCTCCCGGTTTCTCGATCCCCTGCGTTTCGTCAAAGGGGGCGATCTGGTGGACATCGGCTGGCTGTGGCAAGCCAGTCGCCATCGCTTCCCGCTCGATCTCGACACTTTCTGCGCCCGCGACATTCCCTTCTACGCGGTGGCGACCGATGTGGCGAGCGGCAAGGCCATCTATCTGCCGGTGCGGCCCGACAACATGGACGAGGTGCTGACCGCCACCTGCGCCCTGCCGGTGGTGCAGCATGATACCCCCTGCGTCGATGGTCGCCCGATGGCCGATGGCGGCATCAGCGACTCCATTCCGGTGATTGAGGCCTATCGTCGCGGGGCGCGGCGGATGACGGTGGTGCTGTCGGAGCCCTGGGGATATCGCAAGAAGCCGGCCCGTTTCTGCTGGATGGTCAAAGCCTTGCTGAAAACCCAGCCTGCACTGGCGCAAGCCATGCTGGAGCGGGATCTCGCCTACAACCGGGCACTCGATTTCATTGCCAATCCCCCTGCCGATTGCGATATCGAGGTGATCGCGCCACCGGCCGATTTCATGGTCTCCCGTTTTACCCAGGACCCGGTCAAGCTGGAGTCCGGCTATCTGCAGGGTTACTGGCAGGGGCGCCAGAGCCTGCTGCGGGCCCGTGGAGAGGCGCGAGCGGTGGCCTGACTGGTTTGCCGGGTGCTGAATATGATGCGTTGAACATAAAAAGGGGAACCACGCGGTTCCCCTTTTGCATGCTTGCGCGGCGGCAGCTGCTTACAACATCTGCTTGAGGCGATAGAGCAGATCCAGCGCCTGCCGCGGGGTGAGCTCGTCGGGACGCACCGCTTCCAGCTCTTCCACCACCGGATGAGGCTGCGGGGCGAGGGCCACCGGAGCCGAGCGGCTTTCACCTGCGGCCACCGGAGTGGCGCTCTCCAGCTCGTACAGTTTGTGACGGGCCTGCTGGATCACCGATTTGGGCACCCCCGCCAACGCCGCCACTTGCAGACCGTAGGAGCGGCTGGCCGCGCCTTCCTGCACCGCGTGCATAAAGGCGATGGTGTCGCCGTGCTCCACCGCATCGAGGTGGACGTTGGCCAGCCCGTTCATCAGCTCCGGCAGGCGGGTCAGCTCGAAGTAGTGGGTGGCGAACAGGGTGTAGGCGCCGATCTTGCTCGCCAGCTGCTCGGCGCAGGCCCACGCCAGCGAGAGACCGTCGTAGGTGCTGGTGCCGCGGCCAATCTCGTCCATCAGCACCAGACTGCGGGCGGTGGCGTTGTTGAGGATATTGGCGGTCTCGGTCATCTCCACCATAAAGGTGGAGCGGCCGGAGGCGAGATCGTCCGATGCACCGATGCGGGTAAAGATGCGGTCGATGGGGCCGATGCGGGCGCTGTCCGCAGGCACGAATGCACCGATATGGGCCAGCAGCACGATCAGCGCGGTCTGGCGCATATAGGTCGATTTACCGCCCATGTTGGGGCCGGTGATGATCAGCATCCGCCGCTCCCGCTCCAGCCGGATGGGGTTGGCGATGAAGGGGTCGGTCATCACCTGCTCCACCACCGGATGGCGGCCCGCCTCGATGATGATCTGATCTTCGTCGATGAGGGTGGGGCAGCGGTAGTCGAGGGTCTCGGCCCGCTCGGCCAGGTTGGCCAGCACGTCCAGCTCCGCCAGCGCGGCAGCAGACTCCTGCAGATCGCCAAGGTGCGGCAGCAGGGCATCGAGCAGCTCTTCGTAGAGCCGTTTCTCCAACGCCAGCGCCTGGGACTGGGCGGTGAGTACCTTGTCCTCGTACTTTTTCAGCTCATCGATGATGTAGCGTTCGTTGTTCTTGAGGGTCTGGCGGCGGATGTAGTGGGCCGGCACCAGATGGCTGTTGGCGCGGCTCACCTCGATATAGAAGCCGTGCACCTTGTTGTAGCCCACCTTGAGGGTGTTGATGCCGGTCAGCAGTTTCTCCCGCTCCTCGATGCGGGCGAGGCTGGCGGTGGCGCCGTTGGCGAGATCCCGCAGCTCGTCAAGCTCCTGATTGAAGCCGTCACGGATGACACCGCCATCGCGGATCAGCACCGGCGGCACCTCCATCACCGCACGCTCCAGCAGGTCGAGCAACTCGGGGAAGGTGCTGGCGCGCTCGGCCAGCTGCTGCACCGCTTCGTGCTCGTTGTCCGCCAGCAGGCGTTGCAACTCGGGCAACTGGGCGAAAGCCTGACGCAGGCGGGTGAGGTCGCGCGGGCGGGCCGAGCGCAGGGCGAGACGGGCCAGCACCCGCTCCACATCACCCACCTGACGCAGCAGGCTGCCCAGCTCGTCATAGAGGTTCTGCTCGATGAGCTCCTTGATGGTGCTCTGGCGACCTTTCAGGATCACCCGATCGCGGATCGGCTGGTGGATCCAGCGCTTGAGCAGGCGGCTGCCCATGGGGGTGGCGGTGCGATCCAGCACCTCGGCCAGGGTATTTTCATAGCCACCGGCCAGATTCTGGGTCAGCTCCAGATTGCGGCGAGTGGCGGCATCCATGATGACCGCATGGTCAGGCTGTTCGAGGCGCACATTGCGGATGTGGGGCAGGGCGGTGCGCTGGGTGTCCTTGACGTACTGCATCAGGCAGCCTGCGGCGCACAGGGCGGTCTCGCTCTTGTCGACGCCAAAGCCCACCAGGTCCTGGGTGCCGAACTGCTGACACAACAGCTTGCGGGCGGTGCCCAGCTCAAACTCCCACTCTGGGCGGCGACGCAGGCCGCGGCGACCCTCGATGTGGTGCAGGAACTCGAATGATTCGGGGTAGAGCAGCTCGGCAGGATTGGTGCGCTGAAGCTCTGCCAGCAGGGTCTCTTCTTTCTCGAACTGGTTGATGAAGAAGCGGCCGGAGCCGATGTCCATGGTGCCATAGCCGAAGCGGCGGCCATCGTGGTAGACGGCGGCGATCAGGTTGTCCTGCCGCTCGCTGAGCAGCGCCTCGTCGGAAACGGTGCCCGGGGTGATGATGCGAATGACCTTGCGCTCCACCGGTCCCTTGCTGGTGGCGGGATCTCCCACCTGCTCGCAGATGGCGGCGGATTCGCCGAGCTGCACCAGTTTGGCCAGATATCCTTCGATAGCGTGATAGGGAACACCCGCCATCGGTATGGGGCTGCCCGCCGACTGGCCGCGTTTGGTCAGGGAGATGTCGAGCAGCTGGGAGGCCTTGCGGGCATCGTCATAGAACAGCTCGTAGAAGTCGCCCATCCGGTAGAACAGCAGGATCTCCGGGTTCTCGGCCTTGAGGCCAAGGTACTGCTGCATCATGGGCGTGTGGGCGCTCAGATTGGCGCCGGGAGCGGAGCCTGTGGCGCCGCTGGCTTGGTGTTGTGCGGTCATGTTCTGTTCCAGAAGGGGCCTCTGCGGGCCAGTGTCTGCGGTGATGTGCCTTGAGCTTGATGGCGCCATTCTACACATAAGCGCCGCGACGGGGGAGCGGGTGTTCCGGGCGCGGTTGCTCTGCATTATTGAAGACATGACTCCGGTGCGGCACCTCACATTGCGGCAGGCAAGGGCGGTCTGCCGTGGTTGCGGGGGTTGGTATCGGGATCGCATAATGTGCCTCTTGAGCGGATCAGAAGGAGTCGTGATGAAACTGGATGCAGAGATAGAGCACCTTGCCATCGAGCTGGGACGGGCCCTCGGTCAACGGGGCTGGCTGGCTGCGACCGCCGAATCCTGTACCGGCGGCGGGGTGGCCAGCGCCATCACCGACATCGCGGGCAGCTCAGGCTGGTTTGATCGCGGATTTGTCACTTACACCAACGAAGCCAAGCAGCAGATGTTGGGGGTGAGCAGCGAGAGCCTTGAGCGGCACGGCGCGGTGAGCGAAGCGGTGGTGCTGGAGATGGCCCGCGGTGCGCTGGCGCACTCGTCTGCCTCCATCAGCGTTGCCATCAGCGGCATCGCTGGCCCCGGCGGCGCCACCGAGGGCAAGCCGGTCGGCACCGTCTGGTTCGCCTGGGCCGACAGCAATGGCCGCCACCACTCCCTGCTGGCCCGCTTCGACGGGGATCGCCGACAGGTGCGCCAGCAGGCGGTGAGACAGGCCTTGTCGGGTCTGTTGGCCCTGCTCAGATAAATTGGGCTTGATACTGTATGAATAGACAGTATACTTAGCCCAGCTTCATTTTTTACTCACGATTTCCAGCGGAGATTGGCATGGATCAGAACAAACAGAAGGCACTGGCGGCTGCGCTGGGTCAGATTGAAAAGCAGTTCGGCAAAGGTTCCATCATGCGTCTGGGCGACAGCAAGACCATGGATATCGAAGCCATCTCTACCGGTTCCCTCTCGCTGGACGTGGCGCTGGGGATCGGCGGTCTGCCGTGTGGCCGTATCGTCGAAATCTACGGCCCGGAATCTTCCGGTAAAACCACCCTCACCCTGCAGGTGATCGCGGAAGCCCAGAAGAAGGGCAAGACCTGTGCCTTCGTCGATGCGGAGCACGCGCTGGATCCCATCTATGCCGCCAAGCTGGGCGTCAACGTCGACGACCTGCTCATCTCCCAGCCGGATACCGGTGAACAGGCGCTGGAGATCTGCGACATGCTGGTTCGCTCCAACGCCGTTGACGTCATCATCGTTGACTCCGTGGCAGCCCTGACTCCGAAAGCGGAAATCGAAGGCGAGATGGGTGACTCCCACGTCGGCCTGCAGGCTCGTCTGATGTCCCAGGCGCTGCGCAAGCTGACCGCCAACATCAAGAACGCCAATTGCCTGTGTATCTTCATCAACCAGATCCGGATGAAAATCGGTGTTATGTTCGGCAGCCCGGAGACTACTACCGGCGGTAACGCGCTCAAGTTCTACGCTTCCGTGCGTCTGGATATCCGCCGTATCGGCGCCATCAAGGAAGGTGACGAAGTGGTCGGTAACGAGACCCGCGTCAAAGTGGTCAAGAACAAGGTAGCCCCGCCCTTCAAACAGGCTGAATTCCAGATCTTCTACGGTGCCGGTATCTCCAAAGAGGGCGAGCTGGTGGATCTCGGCGTCAAGCACAAGCTGATCGACAAGGCCGGTGCCTGGTACAGCTACAACGGCGAGAAGATCGGTCAGGGCAAGGCCAACGTGATGAAGCTGTTCGCCGAGAACAAGGCGATGGCTGGTGAAGTGGAGGCTCGTCTGCGCGAGCTGCTGCTCTCCGGTGCCGTGCCAGTCGATGACAAGGCTGCTCCGGTTGAGGCAGACGAGTTCGATGCCGAAAGCGAACAAGAGTTCGAATAAGGAACAAAGGAAGGCCGGGTAGATACCCGGCCTTGTTATTTATGATGGTTGATGAATCCGTTACCGAACCGGTCGAGCCTGCCGAGCCGAGCTTTGCAGAGCAGCTTGCCGCCGCCCGTGCTTATGCCATGCGCAGTCTGGCCCGTCGCGAGAGTGCCGAGTCAGAGCTGGCCAACCGGCTGCGCCAGCAGGGTTTCAATGCAGAGGTGATCGAGGCGGTGGTCGACTACTGCCGCGGTTATAACTGGGTCAATGATGAACGTTACGGTGGCATGGCAGTGCGGGCCGGTGCCGCCAAGGGGCGTGGCCCCATCAGGATCCGTTTCGATCTGCGCCGCAAGGGGCTCGATGATATGCAGATTGATGCCGCATTCGAGCAACCCGAGCTGGACTGGTTCGAACTGGCGTTTGCTCTGCTCGAACGGCGCGCCCGGGTGGCCGATCTGGCGGATTTCAAGCTGCGGATGAAGTGGCTCAAATATCTGCTGGGGCGCGGCTTTACCCAGGATCAGGCACGTTACGCTATCTCTGCCCTGCAGGAGCGGGAGGAGTAACGCCACTGCGTGGCAAACGTTGTTTCACCTCTCCTGATGGCAGGTTTTTCCTGCCTGTTCAGTAGCTTGCGAGCGCAATTCCGAAAAAGCAGCCTTTTGTTCATCTCATCCCTCTTTGTGCGCGGCTTTTTTGCCTCTCGACAGTGGAAAAAGCCACTGTGAGCAGTGGCGCTCTTTTCTGGCCCGTTTATGTGCGCTTTTTCGCCCGTGGCGGCCCTGTCCGTTTTACTTTACCCCGCAGAAAACTTACATTAATGCGGTTAAAAGTCCGTATTCGAATCAAGCAGGATTTTCCATGTATATGTCCACGTCAGAGATTCGCGCTGCGTTTCTCGAGTATTTCCGTTCCCAGGGGCACCAGGTTGTCTCCTCCAGCTCGCTGGTACCGCATAACGACCCGACCCTGTTGTTTACCAACGCGGGTATGAACCAGTTCAAGGACGTGTTCCTTGGCGCAGACAAGCGTGCCTACAATCGCGCGACGACTTCCCAGCGTTGCGTGCGTGCCGGTGGTAAGCACAATGATCTGGAAAACGTCGGCTATACCGCTCGTCACCACACCTTCTTCGAAATGCTGGGCAACTTCAGCTTCGGTGACTACTTCAAGCAGGATGCCATCAAGTTTGCATGGGGCTTCCTGACCGAGGTGCTGCAGCTGCCGAAAGATCGCCTGCTGGTGACCGTCTACGCGACTGACGATGAAGCTTTCGATATCTGGGAAAAAGAGGTCGGTGTGCCGGCCGATCGCATCGTCCGCATCGGTGACAACAAGGGTGCCCCTTACGCTTCCGACAACTTCTGGGCCATGGGCGATACCGGCCCGTGCGGTCCCTGCACCGAGATCTTCTATGACCACGGCGATCACATCTGGGGTGGCCGTCCCGGCTCACCGGAAGAGGATGGTGACCGTTTCATCGAGATCTGGAACGTGGTCTTCATGCAGTTCAACCGTCAGGCTGACGGCACTATGGAGCCGCTGCCCCGTCCGTCCGTGGATACCGGCATGGGTCTGGAGCGTATCTCCGCCATCATGCAGGGTGTGCACTCCAACTACGAAATCGACATCTTCCAGGCGCTGATCAAGAAAGCGGCCGAGATTGTCGGCACCACCGATCTGAGCAACCAGTCCCTGCGCGTCATCGCTGACCACATCCGCTCCTGCGCCTTCCTGGTGGCAGATGGCGTGATGCCGTCCAACGAAGGTCGTGGCTATGTGCTGCGCCGCATCATCCGCCGCGCCGTGCGTCACGGTCGCAAGCTGGGCGCGACCGATGTCTTCTTCTACAAACTGGCTGCCGAGCTGGCAGTGCAGATGAAGGATGTCGCTGCCGAGCTGATCGCCCAGCTGCCGCTGGTCGAGCGCGTGTTGCGCATCGAAGAGGAGCAGTTCGTCCGCACCCTGGATCGCGGTCTGCTGCTGCTGGAAGATGTGCTGGCCAACCTGGGCGATGCCAAGGTTATTCCGGGTGAGGTGGTGTTCAAGCTGTATGACACTTACGGCTTCCCGGCTGACCTGACTGCCGACGTGGTGCGCGAGCGCGAGATCGGCATCGACGAAGAGGGCTTCAAGGCCGAGATGGAGAAGCAGCGTGCGCGTGCCAAAGAGGCCTCCAGCTTCGGCGTGAACTACAACGAGATGCTCAAGCTCGACTTCGAAACCCCGTTCACCGGTTACAAGAACCTGAGCGAGCGCACCCGTGTGCTCGGCATCTACAAGGGCACCGAAGAGGTGAATGGCCTGATCGCCGGTGACGAAGCTGTCATCGTGCTGGAGCAGACCCCCTTCTACGCCGAGTCCGGCGGCCAGATTGGCGACAGCGGTACCCTGAAAGTGGACGACGGCATCTTTGCCGTGACCGACACCCTGAAAGCGGGCAAGGCGATCATCCACAAGGGTTACATGGAGCTGGGCACTCTGGAGAAAGGGGCCGAGGTCGAGGCCGTGGTAGACGCTGACCGTCGTCAGGCCATCGCCCTGAACCACTCCGTGACTCACCTGCTGCACGCAGCTCTGCGTCAGGCTCTGGGCGAGCATGTCACCCAGAAAGGTTCTCTGGTTGGAGCCGAGCGCATGCGTTTCGACTTCTCCCACTTCGAGGGGCTGACCATGGCGACCATTCGCCGGGTCGAGGAGCTGGTCAACAACCAGATCCGCGCCAACCACGAAATCACCACCCAGCTGATGGATCTGGAAGCGGCCAAGTCCGCCGGTGCCATGGCGCTGTTTGGTGAAAAATATGAAGACGACGTGCGTGTCGTGCGCATGGGCGACTACTCCACCGAGTTGTGCGGCGGTACTCACGCCAAGCGCACCGGTGATATCGGCTTCTTCAAGATCATCGCCGAGAGCGGTATCGCTGCTGGCGTGCGCCGTATCGAAGCGGTGACCGGCAAAGCGGCCATCGACTTCATGCATCAGGTTGGCGAGCAGATCGAAGAGGCTGCTGCCCTGGTGAAAGGTGACCAGTTCTGCATCGCCGACAAGGTTCGCCAGATGCTGGACAAGGCCAAGATGATGGAGCGCGAGCTGGAGCAGCTCAAGGCCAAGCTGGCCGCTCAGGCCGGTAACGACCTGCTGGGTCAGGTGATCGAGATCAACGGTCAGAAGGTGCTGGTTGCAGCGCTGGAAGGGGCCGATCCGAAATCCCTGCGCGGCGTGCTGGACGAGCTGAAGAACCAGATGAAGTCCGGTGTTGTGCTGCTGGCAACCTGTGCCGATGGCAAGGTCAACCTGATCGCGGGCGTCACCAACGACCTGACCGGCAAGGTCAAGGCCGGTGAGCTGGTCAATCTGGTTGCCCAGCAGGTGGGTGGCAAGGGCGGTGGCCGTCCGGACATGGCACAGGCGGGTGGTACCCAGCCTGAGGCGGTGCCGGCAGCGCTGCAATCCGTTCACTCCTGGCTGGAAGAGCGCCTGTAATCGGGCGAGGTGATCTGTGGCACTCTATGTACAGAAGTACGGCGGCACCTCGGTCGGCACACTGGAGCGGATCGAGGCGGTAGCTGAGCGGGTCGAGCAGACCCGCGCCCAGGGACACGACGTGGTGGTGGTTGTCTCCGCCATGTCGGGCGAAACCAACCGGTTGCTGGGCATGGCCCAGCAACTGGATCCTGATGCCAACCGGCGCGAGATGGATGTACTGGTCTCCACCGGTGAGCAGGTCACCATAGCGCTGCTGGCCATCGCGTTGAACAAACGCGGTTGCCCGGCGGTCTCGATGACTGGCGATCAGGTACGGATTCATACCGATTCCGCCTATGGTAAGGCGCGCATCACCCACATCGACACCGAGCTGGTTCATGCCGAACTGGCTGCGGGCAAGGTGGTGGTGATCGCCGGTTTCCAGGGCCGTGACGAGCATAACGCCATCACGACGCTGGGCCGCGGCGGTTCGGATACCACGGCAGTTGCCGTGGCGGCGGCCATCAAGGCCGATGAGTGCCAGATCTTTACCGATGTGGATGGGGTATACACCACGGATCCGCGCATCGAGCCCAAGGCTCGTCGTCTCGACACCATCACCTTCGAGGAGATGCTGGAGATGGCCAGTCTCGGCGCCAAGGTGCTGCAGATCCGCTCGGTGGAGTTTGCGGGCAAGTACCGCGTCCCGCTGCGGGTGCTGTCGAGCTTTATCGATGGAGAGGGAACCTTAATCACATATGGAGGTGATAGGATGGAAGCTCCCCTGGTATCCGGGATCGCTTTTAACCGCAACGAGGCCAGCCTGACCATTCTGGGCGTGCCGGACAGACCAACCGTTGCCGCGCAGATCCTGAATCCGATCAGCGACGCCAACATTGATGTCGACATGATTGTGCAGAACACCCTGGGAGATGGCACCGCTGACTTCACCTTCACGGTGAATCGTGACGACTATCGCCGCGCCCGGGCGCTGTTGGAGGAGACCGCCACCGAACTTGGCGCCTCCTGCGTGCAGGGAAATGGCGAGATTGCCAAGGTCTCCATTGTCGGTGTCGGCATGTGGAACCATCCCGGTGTTGCGCGCACCATGTTCAAGGTATTGGGCGAGGAGGGGATCAACATGCAGTTGATCTCGACCTCTGAAATCAAAATCTCTGTGGTGATTGACGAGAAGTATCTGGAGCTGGCGGTGCGAGCCCTGCACGCGGCTTTCGGGTTGGATCAGGCACCGCAAGAGCAGCCCTTGGGCTAACAATCTCTGATTGATTTAGTTTCAACCATTTACCATATCGGTATCTTTGTTAGATAATGTCGCATATCGATATAAAAACAAAACAGGATACAGGAGCAAGCGAATGCTTATTTTGACTCGTCGTGTTGGGGAAACCCTGATGATTGGTGATGAAGTGACTGTCACCGTGCTGGGCGTTAAAGGCAACCAGGTCCGTATCGGTGTTAACGCGCCGAAAGAGGTCTCCGTACACCGCGAAGAGATCTACCAGCGCATCCAGGCCGAGAAAGTTCCGGGCCAACCGGGCTTCTAGGCCACTTTCATGGCTGTGACAAGGCGACACCTCATGTGTCGCCTTTTGTTTTTCCGGCCCCCTGAAATTGCCCTGCAGGGCGTGAAACTGCGGGATAAGTGCCGATATTGTTTGAATATTCCACGCTTTGACCAAATGCTGAGCGAACGCATTTTTTTCTCCAAAAAAGTGTTTGACTAAAAATCCCTGTGAAGTATTATCAGCCCCGCAAACGGAGAGGTGGCCGAGAGGCTGAAGGCGCTCCCCTGCTAAGGGAGTATGCGGCTTATACCCGCATCGGGGGTTCGAATCCCCCCTTCTCCGCCATTTGCGCCCGTAGCTCAGCTGGATAGAGTACCTGGCTACGAACCAGGTGGTCAGAGGTTCGAATCCTCTCGGGCGCACCATATTACGACTCAAGCAAGAGTCATGTGTTGACCATCAGCAAGTCGACACCTTGGAAAAGGCTTACTGATAAGTAAGCTTTTTTTATCGTTTTAAAACAGGGCGCCCGTAGCTCAGCTGGATAGAGTACCTGGCTACGAACCAGGTGGTCAGAGGTTCGAATCCTCTCGGGCGCACCATATTTCAAGTAGTACCAAAAGTTTATGAGCGCCCGTAGCTCAGCTGGATAGAGTACCTGGCTACGAACCAGGTGGTCAGAGGTTCGAATCCTCTCGGGCGCACCATACAGACAGCCTCGACTTCGGTCGGGGCTGTTTTTATATGGGCGATATTTAGCTTTTTGGTGCGGATCCACGTGCGCTGTTGCGGGTAGATCGCCCGTTTACCTGGCTGTTCTTGTACCCATTTCTTCCCCTTTCTGTGATTGCACACAGTTCTTCTCATCGTTGCACCGCCTCACCACCCTTTGCCTCATCTATAGGCGCGCTGTATGCCAGCTGTTGCAACGGCAGATGCCGCGCAGATCATCACTCAAGGTTCGCTCATCAACATCCTGCAAAGCCTGCCTAGGCGTTCTGCGGGCAATAAAAAAGGATGCCGCAGCATCCTTTTGTGTTGAGATATTTACTCAGCTTTTCAGCCATTTGCGAATGCGGTTGGCATCGCCGATGGGGGTGCGTTTGCCCACTGAGTTGAGCAACACGATGGCGAGCTCCTGGCTATCCGGTTTGGCGCGCATCACCAGACAGCGCCCCGCTTCGTCAGTGAAGCCGGTCTTGGAGAGGCGTACGTCCCAGTCCGGGTTTTTCACCAGCGGGTTGGTGTTGTTGAACATCAGGCTGTAAGCGGGGGCGCTGAAGCGCATCTCCCGGTTCTCATCCTGAGTGAACTGACGGATCAGCGGCTGACGATAGGCGGCGGCGGCCAGCTTGCCCAGATCCTGGGCGGTAGAGACGTTGCGGGTGGAGAGGCCGGTGGAGTCGTAGAAGTGGGTATTTCGCATACCCAGCTGTCTGGCCTTGTTGTTCATGGCCCGCACGAAGGCGCTGCGACCGCCCGGATAGTGACGCGCCAGTGCTGAGGCCATCCGGTTTTCGGAGGACATCAGCGCCAGATGCAGGGCATCGCGACGGGTCACCTTGGTGCCCATACGGATGCGGGAGTGAGTGTGCTTGACCCGATCCAGATCGTTCTTGTCGACCGTGATGGTCTGGTTGAGATTCTGCTTGGCATCCAGCACCACCAGCGCTGTCATCAGCTTGGTGAGGGAGGCGATGGGACGTACCTTAGTGGCATTCTTCTGATAGAGCGTCTTGCCCGTTTTTACATCCACGACCAGGGCGCTGCTCGAGCGTACTTCCAGTTTGGCAGGGTTGGGTGCCGCGCTGACCGCAGGCAATCCCAGTATTCCCATCAACCCGACAACCAGCGCTGCTGCGCGAATCCGACACCACATACAACCGACTCCGTTCCCATCCAAAAAAAGGCGCTAGATTCACTCATTTTTACCCCGGCTTTACAAGGGCCGAGCGGGACTATTTCTGCTATTTGCGCAAAATAAGCGATCAAAAAAGCCCTCTGGCGAGGGCTTTCGGGTCGGGCGTTGGGCGAGGGGTCAATCCCGCGGCTGCGCGGCCCTGCGTTTGCTGATCCAGCGCCAGACCAGCGCCACCATGCCACCCACCAGCAGGGCCACTGGCAGATAGATGATGATGTTGAAGAACTGGGTCTGGTATTCGGCTGCCAGCTTGGTGTGGCTCAGGTAGTAGCCAAACCCGACTAGCGGGCAGATCCACATGATGGAGCTGATCAGATTGACGATGAGGAAGCGCCCCTGGGGCAGTTCGGTGGCACCCACGATATAGGGGTAGGCTGTGCGCACGAAGGCGATATAGCGCGCGGTGATCAGGGTGATGATCCCGTACTTGTCCAGCAGGTGGTAGACCTTCTGCTGGTGTCGCTCTTCCACGTGGGACATCAGCCGATGGTAGAGCTGGGTGTGGCCGAGAAAGCGCCCCTGCATGTAACCGAGCCAGGTGCCGACAAAGGTAGCCATGATCAACAGGGGGATCACCCCGAGAGACAACACATCCTGATAGATGAGTACGCCGGTGAGGATCAGCAGGCTGTCACCGGGCAGAAAGGCGGTAGGGATGAATCCGTTTTCCAGTACCAGAAACGTCAGAATCACACCACAGATCATGAAGGCCATCTTGGGATCGGAAAGTGTGTTCAGATCGTGATTCATAAAGGCGTGAGCCAGTTGGTAAAACTGCTCCATACTTGCAAACTCCGCAGGTTAGCTGGGTTGATCGGTCAAGGGCATGGCGAGCACCTTGTCGATGCGCAGGCCATCCATGTCAACAATTTCCAGTTGCCACTGTTCCAGTGTCACCAGGTCTCCGGTTTGTGGAACACGACCAAGGAGCAGCATGATAAGCCCTCCGAGGGTGTGATAGTGATGTTTTTCTTCTTCTGGCAGACGAACCAGCTCCAGACAGTCCTTCAACTCCGGCAGCGGAATGAGGCCGTCGAGCAGCCAGCTGCCGTCGGCGCGCCTGAAGGCCCAGTTGTCCTCGCCATCCTCCTGCTGGAAATCCCCCGCCAGCGCCTCCAGCAGATCCTGCTGGGTGACCAGCCCCTGCAGCTCGCCATATTCGTCCACCACCAGCGCCATCTGTTCGCTGTGGGTGCGGAAGTGGTTGAGCAGCTCGACGCCGTTGAGGGTCTCGGGCAGCAGGCTGCCCTCCTGGGTCAGGGCAGCCAGGTCGATGGGCTCCCCCTTGATATAGGCGTGCAGCACCTTGCTGACATTGATGATACCCACCAATTCTGACAGGTTGCCGTCGCAGACCGGAAAATAGCTGTGGCGATACTCCACCAGCCGCTGCAGGTTGGTCTCCAGCGGCAGAGCCAGATCCAGATAGCGGATATCGCTGCGCGGCACCATCAGGGAGGAGAGGCTGCGCTCGTCGAGACGGAAGACGTTGCGTAGCATGGTGTGTTCATGATCCTCGATTACCCCGGCTTCCGATCCTTCCACCAGCATGGCGTGGATCTCCTCCTCGGTGACGTTGGCGCTGCCATTCTGGTTGACCCGCAGCAGCCGCAGGCTGGCATTGGTAGAGGCCGACAGCAGCCAGACGAAGGGGCGGGTCAGGGTGGCGAGCCAGTGCATGGGGCGGGCCACCAGACAGGCGATGCGCTCGGCATTGAGCTGGCCAAGCCGCTTGGGCACCAGCTCCCCCACCACGATGGAGAGGTAAGTAACCACCACCACCACGATGATGGTAGCGATAAGTCCACTGCTCTTGGCGGGGAGCCCCCACTCCTGCAACCAGAGGGAGAAGGGCTGGGCCAGCAGGGATTCCCCGTAGATACCGTTGAGCAGACCTATGCTGGTAATGCCTATCTGGACGGCGGAGAGAAAATGGGTCGGGTCTTCGCCAAGTTTGAGGGCAATGGCTGCGGAGCGGTTGCCTTCAGAGGCAAGCTTGCCGAGGCGAGCCTTGCGTGCGGTGACGATGGCGATTTCTGACATGGCGAAGACGCCATTAAGCAAAATCAATCCCAGCAGGATCAATATTTCCATACAGCAACAGCACTCCTTGAGTGGATAAGATCGCTGGCAGTGTAATGAATTTGGCGGCTATGCGCTTGTGAAAGCGGGTGATCCGGCTCGCTAATTTGATGACAGCGCTCTGCGGTGGCTGAAAAAGATGGCCGGAAAAGGGAAGGTCGACTCCGTCAAACGGCGTCATGGACGAAGAGGGAGCTTGGCGAGGTGGCATGGCAGGATGGAAAAGGGCGGGAAGTCCCGCCCTTGCTCATCTCAGTTCAGAAACGCCTTATCAGAACTGCTGGAACCAGCGCTGGATCTGGGCCGGATCCTTGCTCTGGGTCAGAGAGAGCATCAGCAGCACCCGCGCTTTCTGCGGGTTGAGAGTGCCGGAGGCCACGAAGCCGTACTTGGCATCATCGATTTCGGCATCCAGGGTGGTGGCGCCGGTCGGGACGCGGGCGGAGCGCACCACGCGGATACCATCCTTGCTCGCCTGAGCCAGGGTATCGAACAGGGTATGGTAGAGGTTGCCGTTACCCACCCCGGCACTGACGATACCATCGAACTTGGCGTTCACCATCGCCTTGGCCGGCAGATCGGTGGCGTTGGCATAGCTGTAGACGATGCCCACTTGCGGCAGCTTGTCGAGCTTGCTCACGTCAAACGGCGTCTTGCTGGTGTGCAGGCGAGCCGGGCTGCGCTGGTAGTCGATCTTGCCGTTGTGGATGTAACCCAGCGGGCCGAAGTTGGGGGAGGCGAAGGTCTGCACCCCGGTGGTGTTGGTCTTGGTGACGTCACGGGCATCCAGCACTGTGTCGTTCATCGCCACCATGACGCCACGTCCCTTGGAGGCGGGGTCGGAGGCGGTCACCACGGCGTTGTAGAGGTTGAGCGGGCCATCAGCACTCATGGCGGTGGAGGGGCGCATGGCGCCAACCAGTACCACCGGCTTGTCGCTCTTGACGGTCAGATTGAGGAAGTAGGCGGTCTCTTCCATGGTGTCGGTGCCGTGGGTGATGACAATGCCATCCACGTCATCCTTGGCCAGCAGCTCGTTGACCCGTTTGGCCAGCTTGAGCCACACCTCGTCGTTCATGTCCTGGGAGCCGATCTTCACCACCTGCTCACCCTGCACATCGGCCACGTTCTTCATCTCGGGCACGGCGGCGATCAGGGTTTCGATGGCCACCTTGCCAGCCTCGTAGTTGGACTGGGTAGCGGACTGGCCAGCTCCGGCAATGGTGCCGCCGGTTGCCAGAATATGGACGTTGGGCAGGGCCATTGCCATGGGGGAGAGGGTCAGGCCGACGACGACGGCGAGCAGGGTCTTGCGGATCGGTAGGGTCATGCTGCAAATCCTTGTGGTTGGAATAATCGCAGCAAGTTTGCCCGTTTAATAACCCGGGTCTGTGATAAAACTCACCAAAAGACAGGTGAGTACAGATTTTTAACCCGTTTTATACCTCTATGGAGATAATTTAACTCGCAGAGAAACCCTTGGCTTCGATCAGGGCGATCAGCTCGGCCTTGCTCAGCTCGCTCTCAATGACGGCCTTGCTGCTGGCGAAATCGACGGTTGCGGTGGTGACCGCAGGCTGGGCCAGCAGCGCTTTTTGCAGACTGGCGGCGCAGCCACCACAGGACATGCCGGACACTGTGAGTTCGATGGTCATGGGATATCTCCTTTGTTGATGAGCGCCAGCCTAAAGCTGCCGCCTCCGGCAAGGTCAAGCCGTCAGTACATAAGACCCAGATAGTTCATCAGGATGGCTCCCTGCCGGTGTATGGGAGCCAAGGTTCGTGGTGGCGATGAGGTTGGCAGTTTCCTCGGGCAGGGTCAGTACATAAGACCGAGATAATTCATCAGAGTCGCCCCGAGGCTGGTAGTGACCAGCGAACCTAGGGTGGTGGTGGCGATGATGTTTGCTGCCAGCACGCTGTCGCCCCCCATGGCGCGGGTCATCACATAGCTGGCGGCGGCAGTCGGGGTAGCGCTGATAAGAAACAGGATGCCGAGCTCCAGATGGCTGAAGCCGAGCAGGGCCGCCCCCAGAGTGAACACCGCTGGAATGAGGCAGAGCCGCATCACGCTGGCCCAGCCGGTCAGCGCCGCCCCGCCGCGCAGGGCGCCGAGACTGAGGGAGGCGCCGGTGCAGAGCAACGCCAGCGGCAACGTCATGTTGGCGAAGTAGCCGCCAGTGGTGAGCAGCAGCTGCGGCATCTTGATGCCGAGCAGGGTAAACGGCAGGGCCGCCACGATGGCGATGATGAGCGGATTCTTGATGATGCCGAGCAGGATGGGGCGAATGCCGGTCGCCCCGCCGAGGCTGCGGGTGAGGGTGATGACCGCGAGGATGTTGTAGAGCACGGTGACCGCGCCGACGTAGAGCGCTGCCGCCCCCAGCCCCTCGTGGCCATAGGCGTTTTGCACGTAGGCGAGCCCTATGATGGCGCTGTTGCCTCGAAAGCTCCCCTGCACGAAGATGCCGCGCAGTCGCTGCTCGCCGATAAAGCGCCCCGCCAGCAGCTCCAGCACCAGATAGCTGGCGATGGTGGCGAGCAGGCCGTAACCGATAAACCAGGGGCTCGGCATGGTGGCGAAGTTGGTGCCCAGAATGCTGAGAAAGAGCAGGGCGGGCAGGGTGACCTGAAACACCAGCCGGGAGGCGGATTCGGTGAAGGGCTCCGGCAGCAGCCCCAGCCGTTTGAGCCAGATGCCGAGCAGCAGGATCACGCAGATGGGGCCTGTGATGGAGAGGGAGAAGAGCAGACTGGCCAGCAGATCCATGGTGGGCATCCTGTGCTGTGCCCACACACCCTGACGGCGGGGCAAAAGGGCATTCTAACGCCATGGGCTTGTATTCACAGGGGTTAATCACAACAATGTGGGCAATTCCACCGCCTAGCCCCTGTGAGCCAATTCATGGACAAGAAACTGACCATCCTCGATATCGCCAGACTGAGTGGCGTCGGCAAGTCGACCGTCTCCCGGGTGCTCAATCAGGATCCCAAGGTGAAGCAGGAGACCCGCGAGCGGGTGGAGCAGATCATCGCCGAGCACGGCTTCGTGCCGAGCAAGTCGGCGCGTGCCATGCGCAGCCAGAGCCAGCAGGTGGTGGGGATCATCGTCTCGCGGCTCGACTCCAGCTCGGAGAATCAGGCGGTGCGCGGCATGCTGGAGACCCTCTACCAGCGCGGCTACGATGCCGTGCTGATGGAGAGCAAGTTCTCCCCCGCCAAGGTACAGGAGCATCTGGCGGTGCTGGAGCGGCGCGGGGTGGATGGCATTATCCTGTTCGCCTTCAATGACTTGGACTATGCCGCCATGGCGCCGCTGAAAGAGAAGCTGGTGCTGGTCGCCCGTGAATATCCCGGTTTCTCCTCGGTCTGCTTTGACGACGCCGGTGCGGTGCGCACCATGCTGGCGCAACTGGCAAGCCGTGGCGCCTGCGACATCGCTTATCTGGGGGTGGATGCCTCGGATCTCACCACCGGCCAGCGCCGCCTGGATGCCTATCTTGCTTACTGCGCAGAGCAGGGGTTGTGCCCGCGCAGCGCCCTCGGCGATCTCAGCTTGCAGAGCGGCTACCGGCTGGCTGCCGAGCTGCTTACTCCCACCACCCAGGCGCTGGTCTGCGCCAGCGACACCCTCGCCATAGGTGCGGCAAAATACCTGCAAGAACAAGGGCGTAGCGAGGTGCTGGTGACCGGCCTTGGCAATAACCCCATGCTCAGCTTCCTCTTCCCCAACGCCCTCAGTCTCGATCTCGGCTACAAGGGGGCGGGCGAGCAGGCGGCGCGTCAGCTGCTCGGCCAGATTGAGCAGGCTCAGCCTCCGTTGGTGACAATCGCTCCCTGCCGAACCCTGTGAGCCCCATCACTTCCGACTGAACAAAAAGTGCGCTTTTTGTGATGCTGACCACGAATTGGGAACGTTCCCATTTCGATCTGGCCAGATTGTCGGCATGCTAAATGGGAACGATACCAAAAACGCTCCGGCCGACAGACTGGCTCAAAAGGGCGATACAGACCACTATTCAATGGCGTCACAGAGGGAAGACCCATGTCCAAGATCAACGCACAGCAGCTTGCCACCCTGATCGACAAGATCGGCGGCAAGGAGAACATCGCCACCGTCAGCCACTGCCTGACCCGGTTGCGCTTCGTCCTGAACGATCCGGCCAAGGCCGACAGCAAGGCTATCGAAACCATCCCGGCGGTGAAGGGAAGCTTCACCCAGGGCGGTCAGTTCCAGGTGGTGATCGGTAACGAGGTAGAGCAGTGGTACAAGGAGCTGACCGAACAGCTCGGCGTCAGCGGTGGCAGCAAGGAGACCGCCAAGCAGGCGGCCCGCCAGAACATGAACCCGCTGGAGCGGGGCATCTCCCATCTGGCGGAGATCTTCGTACCGTTGCTGCCCGCCATCATCACCGGCGGTCTGATCCTGGGCTTTCGCAACGTCATCGGCGACATCAAGATGTTTGACGATGGCACTCACACCCTCACCGAGATCAGCCAATTCTGGGCTCAGGTACACGCCTTCCTCTGGCTGTTGGGCGAGGCGATTTTCCACTTCCTGCCGGTCGGTGTTTGCTGGTCTGCAGTGAAGAAGATGGGTGGCTCCGAGATCCTCGGTATTGTGCTGGGGGTGACGCTGGTGTCACCGCAGTTGATGAACGCCTACGGCATTGGTCAGCAGACTCCCGAGGTGTGGGACTTCGGCCTGTTCGTGATCCAGAAGGTGGGTTATCAGGCCCAGGTCATTCCGGCGCTGCTGGCGGGTGTCTTCCTCGCCTGGGTTGAGACCAACCTCAAGCGGATCATTCCGGCCTATCTCTATCTGGTGATTGTGCCGTTTGTCTCGCTGCTGCTGGCAGTGATCGTGGCTCACGCCTTTATCGGCCCGTTCGGTCGCTGGATTGGTGATGGTGTCGGTTTCGCTGCCAAGGCTGCCATGACCGGCTCCTTCGCTCCTATCGGCGCCGCCCTGTTCGGTTTCCTCTACGCACCGCTGGTCATCACCGGCATCCACCACACCACCAACGCGGTGGATCTGCAGCTGATGCAGAGCATGGGTGGCACCCCGATCTGGCCGCTGATCGCGCTCTCCAACATTGCGCAGGCGTCTGCGGTCGTTGGCATCATTCTGATTAGCCGCAAGGAGAACGAGCGGGAGATTTCCGTGCCAGCCGCCATTTCCGCCTACCTCGGGGTGACCGAGCCGGCCATGTACGGTATCAACCTCAAGTACAAGTTCCCCATGCTGTGCGCCATGGTGGGCTCCAGCCTAGCGGCCCTCATCTGTGGCTTTGCCGGGGTGATGGCCAACGGCATCGGGGTAGGGGGCCTGCCGGGCATCCTCTCCATCCAGCCGCAATACTGGGCGGTGTTTGCCATCGCCATGCTGGTCGCCATCGTGGTGCCGGTGGTGCTGACCCTGCTGGTCTACAAACGCCAGCAAGCCGCAGGCAAGTTGGCCCAAGCCAGCGCCTGACACTGCTTATCAGGGCGACCCGCGGGTCGCCCTCTCCATTTTCTATTCGAGACAAGAGAAAGACCCATGAGCCAAACACCCTGGTGGCAGAGCGCCGTGATTTACCAGATTTACCCCAAGAGCTTTCAGGATTCCGCTGCCCGTGGCACCGGCGATCTCAAGGGGATCATGGCCCGCCTCGACTATCTCAAGACCTTGGGCGTCGATGCCCTCTGGCTGACCCCGGTTTACGTCTCCCCGCAGGTGGACAACGGCTACGACATCGCCGACTACTACGCCATCGATCCCGCCTACGGCACCATGGCTGATTTCGAGGCGCTGCTGGCCGCCGCCCACGCGCGCGATATCCGCATCGTGATGGATATAGTGGTCAACCACACCTCCACCGAGCACGCCTGGTTCAAGTCGGCGCTGGGGGATAAAAACAGCCCCTACCGCGACTACTACATCTGGCGCGATCCGGTGGATGGCGGCGTGCCCAACAACTGGCAATCCAAGTTTGGCGGCAGCGCCTGGGAGCTGGACTCTGCCACCGGTCAGTACTACCTGCACCTGTTTGCCCGCGAGCAGGCGGATCTCAACTGGGAAAATCCGGCGGTGCGCGCCGAGGTGAAAAATATCATCCACTTCTGGGCCAAGAAGGGGGTGGACGGTTTCCGCCTCGACGTCATCAACCTTATCTCAAAGGATCAGACGTTCCCGAACGACGAGATTAGCGATGGCCGCCGCTTCTATACCGACGGACCGCGCATCCACGAATTTTTGCAGGACGTGAGCCGCGACGTGTTTGCTCCTGTCGGCGCCATGACGGTGGGGGAGATGTCCTCTACTTCGCTGGAGCACTGCCAGCGCTATGGCGCCCTCGATGGCTCCGAGCTCTCCATGGTGTTCAACTTCCACCATCTGAAGGTGGATTACCCCAACGGCGACAAGTGGACCAAGGCGCCGTTCGATTTCCTCGGACTCAAGCACATCTTCAGCCACTGGCAGACCGGCATGCACGGCAAGGGGTGGTCGGCGCTGTTCTGGTGTAACCACGATCAGCCACGCATCGTCTCCCGTTTCGGCGATGAGGGCGAGCATAGAGTCGTGGCCGCCAAGATGCTGGCCAGCACGCTGCACGGTCTGCAAGGCACCCCCTACATCTATCAGGGGGAGGAGATTGGCATGACCAACCCCGGCTATCAGCGCATCGATGACTATCAGGATGTGGAGAGCCGCAACATCTTCGCCATCAAGCAGGCGGAAGGGATGAGCGAGGCCGAGATCCTCGCCATTCTCGGTGCCAAGTCCCGCGACAACTCGCGCACCCCGATGCAGTGGAGCGCAGCGGCCAATGCAGGTTTCACCAGCGGGACGCCCTGGCTCAAGCCTGCTGCCAACTATCCCGAGATCAACGCCGAGGCGGCGCTGGCCGACCAGCACTCGGTGTTCTGGCACTATCGGGATCTCATCGCCATTCGCAAGGCGCACCCCATCTTCACTGTGGGGGATTATCAGGAGCTACTGGCCGGGCACCCGCAGATCTGGGCCTATGCCCGCCGTGCCAACGGTCAGACCCTGCTGGTGGTGAGCAACTTCTACGGCGAGCCGGTGGAGTTTGCCTTGCCTGCCGAGCTGCAAAGTGGGCAAGGTCGGCTGCTGCTCGGCAACTACCCGGATAGCCCGGCCCAACCGCAATCGGGTATGCTGCGCCCTTATGAATCCCTGATCTGGCTGATGGAGTAGGTAATGGAGAAGGTGGTGCGCGGTACCGAGTGGCAGAAGATGGCTGCGGGGAAGCCCTATGACGCGGCTGACCCCGAGCTCAAAGCGGCACGTGAGCGCTGCCGAAGGCTTTATCACACCTTCAACACCTGCTGGCAGGAGAAACCAGCGCGGGATGCTTTGCTGCACGAGCTGCTCGGTGGCCGCGGCCAGGAGTGTGCCATCAATCCGCCATTCTTCTGCGACTATGGTGCCAACATCTTCGTCGGCGAGAACTTCTACGCCAACGTAGGCTGCACCATCCTCGACGTCTGCGAGGTGCACATCGGCGACAACGTGCTGCTGGCGCCCGGGGTGCAGATCTACACCGCCGCTCACCCGGTGGCGGTGGTGCCACGTATCAAGGGTGTCGAGTTCGGCAAGCCGGTGCGGATCGGTCACAACGTCTGGATTGGCGGCAGCGTCGTCATCTGCCCCGGCGTCACCATCGGTGACAACAGCGTCATCGGTGCCGGTTCGGTGGTGACCAAAGATGTGCCCGCCAACGTGGTGGCGGCTGGCAACCCTTGCAAGGTGCTTCGGCCGATGACGGCACAGGAGCTTGAAGGCGTCATCCAGCGGTGAACAGGGACCATGAACGCTATTGCTATCTGATTGATAGAAAAGCGACTTTCAGATTGTTTTGCATTCAGTGCTTATGTTCGGGGCCGCTTGGTCGATACTGTTGAGTGCAGGAGGAACCCTATGGATATATCAAGTTCTGCAAATGCGTCGTTTGGTTCTGCTCTGATGACGGCCAGTCTGGCCAAGAAACAGCAGACCCAAGAGGGCGAAGCTGCGCTGAAGCTGCTGCAAAACGCAGCGCAATCAGCGCCGGTTGCACCGACATCGGCCAACGCTTCTCTGGGAAGCAAGATCGATATTCGCGTCTGACCCTAATGAAAAAGCCCCCATCTCGCGATGGGGGCTTTTTTATCTCTGCGATTTGCGGGATCAGACCGGGAAAGGAGCCGGCGCCTCGAAGGTCATCCGCTCGCCACTGCGGGGGTGGCTGATGGTCAACATGGCCGCATGCAGGTAGAGATGGGGCGCAGCCGCCAGCGCATCCGGATGGGCATAGAGGTTGTCACCCAGGATCGGGTGCCCCAGCTCCAGCATATGGACGCGCAACTGGTGCGAGCGACCTGTGATGGGGGTCAACTTGATCAGACTGTTGCCGTTCTCCACCTTCAGTTTCTGCCACAGGGTCAGGGCGTGACGCCCCTCTTCGTGGTCAACTTTCTGTTTCGGGCGGTTGGGCCAGTCGACGCAGAGCGGTAGATCTACCTGACCCGACTCTGCCTCCGGCTCACCCCACACCCAGGCGATGTAGTGCTTCTCGGTCTCCCGCTCGCGAAATTGCCGACTCAGCTCCCGATGAGAGTTGGGATTGAGAGGAATGACGATGACGCCAGTGGTGGACATGTCGAGGCGATGAGCTGCCGCCGCCTTGGGGTGCTGTTGTTTCACCCGATGCAGGACGCTGTCTTCATTCTCGGGGCCGCGCCCGGGGACGCTTAGCAGGCCAGTGGGCTTGTTGACCACCATGATGTCCTTGTCCTTGAACAGGATATCGAGCCAGGGTTCCAGAGGCGGTGAGTATTCAAACATAAATGTCTCGCATCAGAAGGTGGGGGCAAGCCCCCATCAGTTATGGGTAACCACGACAAAGCGGCCTTGGGTATCCAGTTTGAGCTGGGTCTGGCCGCTGTCGGTCGGTACCTTGTCAGTTATGGGTGACCACGATAAAGCGGATGGCATCCAGCTTGAGTTGGGTCTGATCGATCAGGTGGTGCAATTCTGCCTGCAGATTGCGCAGATAATCCAGTTCGCTGTCGCGCACGTTCGGGTTGACTGCCTTGAGCACTTCCAGACGATCCAGATCCTGCTGCAGGGTCTGCGCCATCTGGGCGCGGGCCTTGTCGACAATCCCGGCTTTCAGCTCTTCGGCAATGGCCTGGCCCTGGCCAATCAGACCGTGGATCACCGGTTGGGATGCAGTCACGAGCTTGCTGCCGAGGTGGCGATTGACCGGCGTCAGCTGGCGGTTGAAGGCATCGAACGCCACTTTCTCACCCAGATTCTGGCCATTCTTGTCCATCAGCAGACGGATCGGTGTCGGCGGCATGAAGCGGTAGAGCTGGGGATGGGCCGCAGACTCGGCAACGAAGATCAGCTCAAGCAGGATGGAGCCGATGGGCAGTGCCTTGTTCTTGAGCAGTGCGACCGAGGTGGCACCGATCTCGGAGCCCAGGATCAGGTCGATACCGCCGCGCATCATGGGGTGATCCCAGGAGAGCAGCGCCATGTCATCCCGCGACAGGGCAGTGTTGCGATCGAAGGTGATGGTCATGCCGTCTTGCGGCAGGCCCGGGAAGCTGGAGACCAGCATGTGATCCCCGGGGGTCAGCACCAGCGCGTTCTCACCTCTGTCGTCCTGATTGACGCCGATCTCGTCGAACATCTTGAGAGCGAAGGAGATCATGCCGGTGTCGTCATCTTCGGCGGCCAGCTTGTCGACCAACTGCTGGGCGGCGGCGCCACCGCTGGAGTGGATCTCCAGCAGGCGATCGCGGCCCTGCTCCAGCCGAGCCTTGAGCGGCTCGTGCAGTTCGCGGGTCTTGACCAGCAGGGCGTCGAGGGCTGCCTGATCGCCGGTGTTGGCGGCCAGCAGCTCGAACAGCTCTTCACGTACCGCTTCGAATACCGGGCGGGCAGTCGGGCAGGTCTGCTCGAACGCGTCCAGACCATCGTGATACCAGAGCTGCAGGGCGCGCTGGGCAGTCCCTTCCAGATAGGGAACGTGGATCTCGACGGTATTCTGCTGACCGATACGATCCAGTCGGCCGATACGCTGCTCCAGCAGATCCGGGTTGAGGGGCAGATCGAACAGCACCAGATGGCTGGCAAACTGGAAGTTGCGACCCTCTGAACCGATCTCGGAGCAGAGCAGCACCTGGGCGCCACCCTCTTGCTGGGCGAAATAGGCGGAGGCCTTGTCCCGCTCGAGGATCGACATCCCTTCGTGGAACACGGCACCACGGATCCCTTCACGGGTACGCAGCGCCTCTTCCAGCGCGATGGCAGTCGCCGCTTCGGAGCAGATCACCAGCACCTTCTGCTGACGGGCTGAGAGCAGCAGCTCCAGCAACCATTCGACGCGCGGGTCAAACTGGGTCCAGGTGGCGTTGTCGCCTTCGAACTGCTGGAAGATCTTCTCGGGGTAGAGGTAGCGCAGGGCGCGGGTCTGCAGATCGCCACCATTGCCACCCATCATGCCCATCACCTTGATGGCTGTCTTGTACTGCTCCGGCAGCGGCATGGGGTAGACGTTGAGGTGACGCTCGGGGAAGCCCTGAATATTGGCGCGGCTGTTACGGAACAGCACCCGGCCGGTGCCGTGCTGGTCCAGCAGCTTGGCGACCGCCTGCTGGCGGGCGGCTGCATCGCTCAAGTCCAACCCTTCCAGCTGGCTGGCGAGGATCTGTCTGGCTTCATCGCTCAGGGTCTCGCCTTCCAGCAGCTCTTGTGCGGCGCTGGCGACCTGACCATAGGCCTGCTCCTCGGCGAGGAAGGCCTCGTAGTCGTAGAAACGTTCGGGATCGAGCAGGCGCAGACGAGCAAAGTGGCTCTGGTGACCCAGCTGATCCGGGGTCGCAGTCAGCAGCAGCACGCCCGGCACCTGTTCGGCCAGCGCTTCCACCATCTCATAGGCACGGCTCGGCGCCTCTTCACTCCACTCCAGATGGTGGGCTTCGTCGACAACCAGCAGATCCCACTCGGCTTCCAGCACTTGCTCGAAGCGACGACGCTTCTTGCGCAGGAAGTCGAGGCTGCAGATCACCAGTTGTTCGGTCTCGAAGGGGTTCTCCGCATCGGCAAACGCCTCGATGCAGCGCTCCTCATCAAACAGGGCGAAATGCAGGTTGAAGCGGCGCAGCATTTCGACCAGCCATTGGTGCTGCAAGGTTTCGGGCAGCAGAATGAGTACGCGATGGGCGCGGCCGGAGAGCAGTTGCTGATGAATGATCATGCCCGCTTCGATGGTCTTGCCCAGACCCACCTCGTCAGCCAGCAGTACGCGCGGAGCGTAGCGGTGACCCACCTCGTGGGCGATATAGAGCTGGTGCGGGATCAGGCTGACCCGGCCACCGGCCAGACCGCGAGTCGGGTTGCGACGACGCTGGTGCTGGTTGACCAGCGCCTCGTAGCGCAGGGTGAAGCGGGACATCCGATCGATCTGACCGGCGAACAGGCGATCCTGCGGCTTGTTGAACTTGATAAAGTTGTTGAGAAACACTTCCTTGAGGGCAACGGGCTCATCATTGTCGGTGCGCACACCTACATATATAAGCAGGCCGTCTTTCTCCTGCACTTCTTCGACCGTCATGGTCCAGTCTTCGTGACTGGTGATCTGATCGCCCACATTGAAGCTGACCCGGGTGACCGGCGCCTCTTCTTTGGCATACATGCGGTTTTCACCGGTAGCCGGAAACAACAGGGTAACCATGCGTCCTTCAACAGCAACGACAGTCCCCAACCCCAGATCCGTCTCTGTATCACTAATCCAACGCTGGCCAAGTGCAAAAGGCATTAAACTCTCCAAAGCCCAAGAGTGTGTGAATCGCAAAGGGGCGCTATGTTACCCGAAGGCGTGACCTCGATCACCATGCATATAGATGTAGAGAGACCAAATCGCCACAACCTTGATCTGCTACCACCGCCACGCCATCTAGAGGATAGCGAGCTCGCCAAACGGATGTGTTATTGCAGGATAAATGCGCTTTTGGGGTGATTAGTGAACGGTTGAACCAAAAATGCGAATTTAATTCGAAAACACCCTTGCAAGCGTGATCCAGATCCCTATAAT
The DNA here is from genome assembly GCF_003061465.1 of Aeromonas sp. HMWF017. Taxonomy (NCBI): domain Bacteria; kingdom Pseudomonadati; phylum Pseudomonadota; class Gammaproteobacteria; order Aeromonadales; family Aeromonadaceae; genus Aeromonas; species Aeromonas sp. HMWF017. Next base: position 233 of record NZ_QAJD01000121.1, on the reverse strand, counting down.
GCGCCTCCATCGACAGGGCAAGCGGCAACGCAAACAACCTCGTCGATAACCTCGAAAAGCCTTTGAAAATAAGGCTTGACTCGAGAAGGCGGTTGAGTAGAATTCCACTCCCGCAGCAACACACTGTTGCGTCGCTCTTTAAAAATTTGAATCAAGCAATCTGTGTGGGCACTCACAGCATCGAACATCAAAAACAATTTTTGATTTTCAATGTCTGGTGAAGTGACCAAGAC